>CALODD010000094.1:0-23816 GCA_942491945.1 uncultured Gammaproteobacteria bacterium
AAGAGGTCATCAGCATTATTGTCGCCAACGATCAAGCCGATCGTGTGTTTGAAAGCATGTATCTTGCCGGCAAGCTCGATACACCCGGCATGGGCATCATGACCATGTCCGAGCTGGACAAAGTGGCAACTTATGTTCCTCATGAACTGATCGAGAAGCTGGCTGCTGAATCATGAGAAAATCCGAGCCACAACGACTCATCACCTGCATTGTGCCGCAAGGTCATGCCCTGCCTGTATTAAAATCGCTGAAAGCCGAACACAACGTTATCACAGCTAATATTCATAGAGCGCGTGGCGCTGGCCGAATGACTCCGCTTGCCTGGCGTGGTGTTGGAGAGACCTCTGAAAAAGATGTTATGGATGTCATCGTTAACGAAAGTGATGCGGAAACTGTTTTCCAGCATATCTATTTCGGGGCTGGTATCGATCAACCGCATGGCGGCATCATCTATCAACAAAGATTAAAGACAGCCTCCAGCTTTGAGCTACCTGACTTACCTGAAGAAGCCTAAAATCTCCTAAACCAGGCTTGACCTAAATCAATAATCCCACATAGGTATTATGTGATTATCATTCCCGCATTAAGACAAGGGAGATAAAACCATGATGCAAGATGGAGATATGGGGATCGTCAGGAATGTCGGTATAACTGTACTGTCCTTAGTTGGCTTTACGATCTTTCTAATTATCGTGGCCAATGTGGTCGTATAAATAAAAAAGCCCGCTGATGCGGGCTTTTTTATTGGATCAATATAACTACTGAGGCCTAACCAAACGGCTGCTCAATAATAATATTGTCATTTCGATCTGCGCCGGTTGAAACAATATGAATCGGCGTACCAGCCAGCTCTTCAACCGCTTTCAGGTAATCCTGCGCATTCTTTGGCAGATCATCCATTGATTTAGCACCCGCAGTACTTTCACTCCAGCCTGGGAATTCTTCATAAACCGGCTCACAGGCTTCGAATGCTTCGGCACCAATTGGTGGTGCGTCAACGGTTTCACCATTGTATTTATAAGACGTTGCGACCTTAATGGTCTCCATTCCGTCCATAACATCCAGCTTGGTGATGCACATACCTGTAATACTGTTGATCTCATTAGCACGACGTAGTGCAACCATATCCAGCCAACCACAACGACGCGCGCGCCCTGTTGTTGCACCGAACTCATGGCCTTTGTCTGCCATATGCTTGCCGTCAGGATCATTCAGATCAACCGCATCATAAAGTTCTGTTGGGAATGGCCCCGCACCAACACGTGTGGTGTATGCCTTGGTAATACCTAATACATAATCGATGTATTTTGGACCAACACCTGTGCCCGTGGATGCTCCACCAGCTGTGGTGTTTGATGACGTCACAAACGGATATGTACCCTGATCGATATCCAGTAATGTTCCTTGTGCACCTTCAAACAGAATATTCTCTCCTGCCGCACGTGACTTAGCTAAAAGCCCCGTTACGTCAGCCGCCATTGGTGCCAACGTCTCAGCCTGTTTTAATGATTTATCCAGTACCATTTGATAATCAACGGTATCGACTTTGAAATAATGCTCCAATGCAAAGTTATGATACTCCATCACTTCACGCAGCTTTTCTGTAAAGCGTTCTGGATAAAGCAGATCACCCAGTCGCAGGCCACGACGCGAAATCTTGTCTTCATATGCAGGGCCTATACCGCGACCAGTCGTACCAATCGCTTTCTTACCACGTGCGATTTCGCGCGCCTGATCCAGGGCAATGTGATAATCAAGAATGAGTGCGCAGGACTCACTCAAACGCAGACGATCCTGGGCAGGTATATCACGCTCACTCAACTCTGCCATTTCTTTCAGCAAAGCATCTGGCGACAACACAACACCATTGCCAATCAGACAGGAAACACCATCACGTAAAATACCGGACGGAATAAGATGCAAGACAGTCTTTTCACCGTCGATGACCAGTGTATGGCCTGCATTATGTCCACCCTGAAAACGTACAACGGACTGCGCCTGCTCGGTTAACAGATCAACAATCTTGCCTTTGCCCTCGTCACCCCATTGTGTGCCGACGATTACGACATTCTTACCCATAAGTGTTTCCTACGATTTAATACTGTATTGCTGCGGACATCGCCGCGTTAAAGATGTACTACTTAGCCTGTATGGGAACGACTTCCCATTGGTTATTCTGTTTAACTAGCTGACGATCACACCCCATATAATCATCCCCGTCATCAAGTTGTTGAATGACGCGTTCACCTGATTGACGTAATTGCTCTATTTTTTGTTGAAGATCAGCATCGTTATCCCATGGCGCAAGTATGCCTGCTTGATATTCAGTTTTTTGTTCACCGGATAAACGCACCCATTGCTTCAAATCTGCACTGAAGCCTGTTGCAGGACGAGGCACACCAAAGTCCTGGCCAATATTATCGTAGCGGCCGCCCTGAGCGATCGCTTTGCCTCGACCAATTGAGTACGCTGCAAAGACGATACCAGTGTGATAGTGATACCCGCGCAACTCAGCAAGATCAAAATGCAATTTAAGGCCCGGCAGACGTTCTAACAGAATCCCAGCAACCGCTTTTAATGTTTGCAAAGCATCAGTCACTTCATCACTCGCATCGGCGAAATCAGTCAATGCCTGATCAAGTACCTCAATTCCACCGTTATAGTCACATAAGGATGCCAGACGCTTTTTCATAACATCGCTAGCTGTACATTCCTCAAGGAAAGCATCCAGCTCTGGAACTGATTTACGTTCCAAAATATCGAATAGCTCGGCTTCTTTTGCGTCATCAAAACCTGCTTCTGCAGCAAGACCACGGAACACACCAACATGTCCCAGATCGAGTAATACGTCTTCAACACCAATTAAGTTTAGCGATTGCATCATCAGGCTAATGACCTCGACATCGCTTTCTGGACCATTATGCCCATAAAGCTCCGCACCAATCTGCATTGGGCTTCGTGAACCACCTAATTCAACTGGCTTGGTACGTAATACGGTTCCCATATAACACAGACGTGTCGCTTGCTCGCGATGCAGTCCAACCGCATCAATACGTGCGACCTGTGGTGTCATATCCGCCCGCACACCCATGACACGGCCCGTTAATTGATCGGTTACTTTAAACGTTTGTAAATCCAGATCAGATGCTGAACTACTTAACAGGGATTCAAGGTATTCAATGAGCGGCGGCATAACCAGCTCGTAACCCCAGCTAAAGTACATATCGACTAACTGACGACGAGCATCCTCCAGTCGCTTGGCGGCTTCTGGCAGGACTTCTTCGATACCTTCAGGTAATAACCAGCGATTATCTGACATAGCTAACCCCTTACCCAGTAAAGTGTAATCAAACCGAGACCCATCCAGACTGCACCCAGAACACGCACATTCTTATCTTCCATTTCGCTGACAGTCTTTATCATTTGTCGAAAGGCACCGGGATTAATAAACGGCATGATACCCTCGATGATCAACATCAGGGCAATCGCTGCCCACAGGTCATCCCAGGCTAAATCCATCGTTATACAATGTCCGTTCTATATGGTTTCTCTGCCGTTATTTAACGGCAGATGATGAACCAAGCGGGTTATTAAAGTAACGGAAGAATTCGCTATCCGGCTCCAGCACCATGACATCACCCTGACCGTTAAAGGTCTTGCGATAGGCTTCCAGACTACGATAAAGACTGAAGAACTCTTCATTCTGGCCGTAAGCATTGGCGTAAGTTTCAGCAGAAATCGCATCACCTTCACCGCGTATAACCTGTGCCTGGCGATAAGCATCAGCGAGGATTTCTGTGCGTTGACGATCGGCATCAGCACGAATACGTTCTGCTGTTTCTGCACCCTGTGAACGAAGCTCTTTCGCAACACGCGTACGCTCAGAACGCATACGATCAAATACTGAATCACTTACCTCAACAGGCAAGTCAATTTTCTTGATCCTGACATCCACTACCTGCACACCTAACTCCGAAGCTGCCTCGTTAGCCTGTTGTCTGAGTATCAGCATAACCTCTCGACGCTCACCAGAAACCACCTCTTTAATTGTGCGCAAACCAAATTCATCGCGCAGACCAGCATTCACTTTTTGTGCGAGTAGTCGCTGCGCAGAGAATTCATCGCCACCAGTCGTAGTGAAGTATTTCTCTTCGTCTTCAATCCGCCACATGATAAAAGAATCAACAATCAATGATTTCTTTTCTTTTGTCAGAAAACGTTCCGGTTCAGCATCCAGTGTTAAGGTGCGTTTATCAAATTTTACAACCTTCTCGATAAACGGAATTTTCACATACAGACCCGGCTCAAAATTAGCTTGCTGGACTTTCTGGAATCTAAGTAAGACCGCTTTTTCCATCATATTGATGGTATAAAACGCCTGTGGGGCTACAGCTGCCAGTACAACCAGCAGCGCGATTACTAATTGTGATTTTAAGGAGTTCATCGGCGTACTCCTGAACGTGAATCATTTCGGTACGGACTCGGTGTCTCCCGTCGGCTCGACATCGGCGTTTCTACTCGAATAATCGGCTGTGATGCTGCTACGGCACCAGCAGCCTGTGTTGCTAATTTATCGAGTGGCAAATACATCAGATTATTTCCACTATCTACATCTATCATAATTTTTCGATTGTTCGCCAACACATGCTCAATCGTTTCCAGGTACAGACGATCTCGAGTTACCCTGGGTGCCTTTTCATATTCTGCTAATAGCTGCTCAAAACGACTGGCATCACCCTTCGCTTCATCAACAACCTGGGCCTTATAAGCCGTTGCATCAGCGATGTCACGTGCACTTTTACCACGTGCTTTTGGAATCACGTCATTGCGATAGGCTTCTGCCTCGTTCTTCGAACGGATTTCATCTTCGCGTGCTTTAATTGCATCATCAAATGCCGCTTTAACCGGCTCGGGAGGTCGTGCATCCTTAAGCTTTAATTCACTAATCACCAGACCCGTTTCATACTCATCCAGGCTTTCCTGCATTAAAGTTCTAGTCCGTGCTGCGATCTCGGTTCGACCATCTGTCAAGACATAATCCATTATGGACTTACCGACAATATCCCTAACTGAGCTTTCCATAATAGAACGCAATACCGAATCTGGATTACCATTAGGCCAACGAACATCAAAAAGGAACTTCTCGGGCTTTCCAATTTGATATTGAACGAATAATTCCACCTCAACCATGTTCTCGTCTTTGGTCAACATACTGGCTGTATCTGTAAAATCATATATTTTCTGTACATCGATCTTGTAAACTTTTTCGATTGGCCGAGGAAAACGAAAATTCAGACCAGGCTGAATCGTTTCGACGTATTTACCAAAACGTAAAACCACTCCACGCTCTGCTTGCTGAATAGTGTAAGTCATATCGTAGATGACCCAGATAAAGCCCAGGATGCCAAAAACGACAAAATAGAACCCCATGCCTGATGGTTCACCCGAGGAACTAGAACCAGCGCCATTGCCGCCACCTTTTTTACCAAAGATGCCGCCAAATTTTTGCTGCATCTTTTTCACGACCTCGTCCAGATCCGGTGGGCCGTCCTGATTATTATTGCCGCCCCAGGGGTCCTTCTTATCATCCTTGCCATTACCCGGCTCGTTCCATGCCATTTTCAGACCGATACGACGACTGAAGCGCGCAAGAAACCCGCTATTTGAAGGAAGTAAACTGATGGTACTTTTCATCGAAAGATGCCAGAAATATTCAAAGAGGCCGCATTGTAGGTAGTGCTGACGAGCGCCGCAACTCCAGAGACAATTATCTGCGCATTAAGTGAATTTTATTCGCGAATTTCGCCGTTAAAGTGAAGAAATGAGCCGGTCAGCTAGCCCGACCAGTTGCAAATCTCTATCATGAATACTTAGTTCCAGGATCATCTGACCCTGATCATCATATGACTCACTTTGCACCACCTGGCGTTCGTACAATTCCGCACGTAAAGCGGCCTCTGAAGGCTGCAGACGAATCCAGCCGTGGTGATGCTGGTCACGGAAAAGCTCTGTCAGAGCGAGTTTGAGTAAATCCTGTCCTTCACCAGACTGAGCAGACAACCAGACCCGTGCCGGTTTTCCCTCATCATTTCGGTCAATACCCGGCTCTCGGTTCATCAGGTCGACTTTGTTGTATACCATCAATACACCCTGTGAGGCATTTTCAGGCGTCTTACCTTCATTGACCTGCTCCAGCACGGTGTTGACCTGCTCAATACATTCATCACGATCTTCACGAGAACCATCAACGACATGGAGTAATAAATCTGCATCGCGCGTCTCAGCCAGTGTTGAGCGAAAGGCAGCGACCAGGTCATGCGGCAGATCACGAATAAAACCAACCGTATCAGCCAGTACAATGTGAGAGCCGCCCTGTAAATCGACCCTGCGCAGAGTTGGATCAAGCGTAGCAAATAACTGATCAGCCGCGTAAACCTCGCCTGTCGTTAATTGATTAAACAGCGTCGATTTACCGGCATTGGTATAACCGACGAGTGCCACGGTTGGCGTTTCGGCCTTTTGTCGGGAGCGTCGTCCCTGTTCACGCTGTGACTGCACTTTCTCAAGACGCGATGCGAGTTTCTTAATACGGCCACCAATGAGGCGGCGATCTGTTTCCAGCTGAGTTTCACCCGGACCACGCAATCCAATACCACCCTTCTGACGCTCCAGGTGCGTCCAGCCTCGAACGAGACGCGTTGATAGATGGCGTAACTGCGCCAGTTCGACCTGTAGCTTACCTTCGAAGCTACGCGCTCGCTGGGCGAAAATATCCAGGATAAGACCGGTTCGATCCAGTACTCGGCACTCTAATTGTTTCTCCAGATTCCGTTCCTGTACTGGTGACAGAGTATGATTGAAGATTACCAGTTCGACCTTCTGGCTTTTGACGATCTCGGAGATTTCTTCCGTCTTACCCTTTCCAACAAAGAATTTAGGATCAGGGGTATACCTTTGAGACGAGACCAGATCTATGACTTCAGTGCCAGCTGACTCACAAAGCTCTTTGAATTCCTGTTGTATATCGACGAACTCAGCATCATCTGTGTAAGTCGATAAGCCTTGTTTCTGGAAGCGGATATGCACCAACAGCGCGCGTTCACCACCTCCGGGACGATCAAACAACGTGTCGCCAACTACTCATAAGAATCAGGCGTTGCCCGGGTCTCCTGCTCCATCATCATCAGATTGAATGCGGACATTACGCGATGGTACAACGGTGGAAATTGCATGCTTGTAAATCATCTGATTGACGCTGTTCTTTAACAGAACCACGAATTGATCAAATGAATCAATCTGACCCTGAAGCTTGATTCCATTAACCAGGAAGATGGAAACCGGGATTTTTTCCTTACGTAATGCGTTCAGGAAAGGTTCTTGGAGTGAGTGGCCTTTTGGCATGTCAGTTTCTCCGATTAATTATCATTATGAGGAGCTTGTCCGGGACGCTTAAGTATTCCATGGTTTTTCGAAAATATCACCTAGAAACCGCATTGGATTTAGTGATTTTTGCATTTTCGATGATTTTTCAGGGTCAAACCAGTTTAAATCTGTTATTGAACGCAGCCAGGTTAACTGGCGCTTAGCCAGCTGGCGAGTTGCGTAGATACCACGCAAGCGTGCCTCCTCAAGCTCATGTTTACCATCCAGATATTCCCAGATTTGCCGATAGCCAACACAGCGCATAGATGGTTTATCCAGATCCAGGTCTCCTCGATTTCTGAGGGTAGTCACTTCATCTATAAACCCCTGCTTGAGCATGAGATCAAAACGAGCTTCGATTCGCTGATGTAAGACCGAACGATCTTCAGGCGAGATAGCAACTTTAATAAATTCGTACGGCAACCCTTCAGGTTTATGCTGTTCCTGCCAGTCAGACATACTCATACCCGTAATCTCATAGACTTCGAGTGCTCGTTGAATGCGCTGAGGATCATTAGGATGAATACGCTGGGCGGCTTTCGGGTCGATCTCCTGTAAACGCTGATGCATTACTTGCCATCCGGTTTCTTCAGCCTGCTGCAATAACTTTTGCCGTATCGCCTCATCCGCAGACGGTAAGGAAGACAACCCTTCAGTAATGGCACGGTAGTACAACATCGTGCCACCGCAGAGCAGCGGTACCTTTCCTCTATCAAGTATTTCACGTATTAGTCTCGCCGCATCCTCAGCAAATTCTGCTGCCGAATAGGCTTCCACGGGATCTTTGATATCAATTAGATGATGTGGCGCCTTCTCAAGAGTTTCCGCAGAAGGCTTAGCTGTGCCAATATTCATGCCTCGATAAACGAGTGCCGAATCCACACTAATGATTTCCATATTCATGGTTTCAACTAGCTCTACTGCAAGGTCTGTTTTACCAGCAGCTGTTGGCCCCATCAGCAGGACGACTTTCTCCTGGCTATCAGTTCCCACGGTCAAATAACTTGTCGAGATCTGCGAGTCCAATCTTCACCCAGGTCGGGCGACCATGATTACATTGTCCTGAACGCTCTGTCGCTTCCATATCACGCAATAACGCATTCATTTCAGGTACGGTTAACTGACGATTCGCACGCACCGAACCATGACAGGCCATGGTCGATAGCAATTCATTCATCAATTCTTCAACACGTTGACTCGAACCTGCTGTATGCAAATCATTAAGCACATCCTGTACCAGCTGTGACAAATTCTCACTTTGCAACAAGGCGGGTACTTCACGAAGTAACAGGCTCTCTGGACCAGAAACATCGATGACCAACCCCAATGAGTTCAGGAGTTCTGATTGTTCTTCCACTAACGCTACATCTCGAGCTGATACTGCGATTCGCTCTGGAACCAGCAAAGGCTGAACTCTGATTTGATCTTCATCCTGCTGGCGTTTTAATCGCTCATAGGTAATACGCTCATGCGCCGCATGCATGTCGACGATAATTAAACCTTCTTCAGTCTGCGATAGAATATAGATACCCAGTAACTGAGCTAATGCATAACCCAACGGCGGAATCTCAGCGTTCTGCGATTCCTCTGAAACCTCTGTCTCAGCATCGCTGACAGAAGTTGGCGTATAAGGCTCTTGCTTACCATATATGTTCTGATATGACTGCGCCGCCTCACGTATATGCAGAGAAGACTGAGTCTGTGGCGGTGAATAACCTGGCTGCCTCGCTCCTCCGAGTAAACTCGAAGGACTGACCGAAGGCTGTTCCCCCGCTCGAGTACTGGAAAGTGATTCATGTAGCGTACGGAAAATAAAATCATGCACCGTTCGTCCATCCCGAAAGCGTACTTCATGCTTGGTCGGATGAGCATTAACATCCACTCGTGCAGGGTCGACCGTGAGATATAAAACGAACGCTGGGTGGCGACCATGAAACAACACATCGGCATAGGCCTGGCGAACAGCGTGTGCGACTAACTTATCTCTGATCATACGACCATTGATATAGAAGTGCTGCTGATCAGCCTGTGAACGGGAATATGTGGGTTGCGCTACCCAGCCATATAAACTCAGTCCCGCGCCTTCATGATTGATTTCGATTACATTGTCGGTGAAGTCTTTACCGATTACCTGCGAAATACGGTTCAACTGACCTTTATCTGATGAAATCACCGGTAAGTCATGAATCGTCCGCCCGTTATGGCTTAGAGAAAACGCAACGCTTGGGTGACTCAGTGCAACGCGCCGGAAAACCTGTTCGACATGAGTAAACTCTGTTTTCTCAGTACGTAAGAATTTACGTCGTGCGGGAACATTGTAAAACAGGTCATTCACTGAAATTCGTGTGCCCTGCTGTAAATTGCTTGGTTCGAATTTTGGTTGTTCAGAACGACATTCCGTCATTGTCCAGCCATGGCCATCATCGGCATGGGTTGAACTGATATCAAAACGAGATACTGACGCTATGCTAGCTAATGCCTCACCACGAAAGCCCAGAGTATGTATTGCTTCCAGATCATCCAGTTGCTGTATCTTGCTGGTCGCATGACTGGCGACAGCTAAGGATAATTCGTCTTTACATATACCCTGGCCATCGTCCTGAACCTGAATTAAACGAATACCCCCTTCTGCAACCAGGACATCGATCCTGGATGAACCCGCATCCAGACTATTTTCCATCAACTCCTTAACAACCGATGCTGGCCGTTCAACGACTTCACCAGCCGCGATCTGATTAACAAGTTCAGATGGAAGCTGGCGAATCGGCATTGTGTATTCCGTAAATAATATTGTTTGCCAATGCTGGGCAACTCCGACTTGTAATTATCGATCCAGCAAAATGACTACATTACAACTTGTCTTTATGTATCACGACCGATGCAGATTCTCTCAATCCTGATATTGTATTTTGTGCATTCATTGCTGCATGACGCTGGCTAAGCTCTCGAGCCAGAGTGTCTGTCGCTGATTGCTCTGGGATCGTAATTTCATAAAGTACCGTGACAGACTGCTTACCATCAGTTAATGCAACGAGTTCAATCGCTGGCTTCTCTTCTCTCGGCGTCGGCATTTTAAAAACGGCCTGAGTTAACGCAGCAGGTAAAACGCCACCTTCACGTCCAACAGGATCAGGGGTTTCCAATTGTAGTTTCTCGGCATCCGCAACAACCTGGAGTGTTTCTCCACTCTCAACACGCTCTGCTAGCTGGCGAGCAAAATCTGCAACTTGCTTATCCTGAATATCACGACGCGCCAGATCTACCGCTTTTTCTTTTACTTCATCAAATGGCAACAATGCTGCCGCTCTGTGATCAGTCACGCGAATGATCACAGCATCATTCGCGCCGACTTCGATTGGGTCACTGTTATTGCCAGTGCGTAGTTTTTCGCTAAATGCCTCTCGCAACACATCACGATTGCTCTCAATACCTAAATTTTGATTTTCAGCGCCAATCCAGTCTGTTGTTTGTAATGGAATATCCAGTGTTTCAGCAACAGGCAACAATGAATCAGGATTTTCATAGCTAAGTTCAGCCATACGCTCTGATGTATCGTAAAATAATTCAGTTGCTTGCTCCTGTGCATAATTATCTGTGAGCTCCTGCTTCACATCTTCAAACGCCTTGATCTGCTTCTCAGTAATACCATCAAGCTTAATCAGATGAACACCGAAACTGCTTATAACTGGTTCAGAAACACTACCAACCTCAGTCATAGCAAATAGCGCCTCCTCAAAAGATGGAACCATCATGCCACGAATAACCTGACCTAGACTGCCACCATCTGCGGCAGAACCCGGATCATCCGAATATGTTTTTGCCAGTTCCGCAAAGTCTTCTCCGTCAGCAACTTTTTTCTGTAACTCATCTAATTTAGCTTTTATGTCTACGCTATCTTCAAGCGTCTTACCTTCTTCAATCGATAACAGGATATGGCTTGCCTGACGTTGTTCCTGCACCATGTAACGACCAGCATTTTCATCATAGAACTGACGAATTAAATCATCGCTGGTTTCAACGCGTTCAGCTAACTGAGCGGCAGACAATCTTAAATACTCAATCTTGACCTGTTCAGGTCGCTGAAACTGATCAGGGTTTTCCTTGTAATAGGTTTCTGCCTGCTCATCGCTCACTTCGACATCTTCAGGAAAATGGTTACGATCAATCTCGATATATTCGATACGACGGCGTTGTGACTGAAGTTCGTGATAACGCTGTAATTCTTTTTCAGTAATAAAGCTGGTTGCGCGAATCGTACGTGGAATCGCCGTCAGTAGACGTTCATCACGTAAGTATTGCTCATAAGTCGTGGGCGTAAATCCGAGTTGTCCAATACGCGCACGATAGTAATCAAAGCTGAATTTACCCTCTTGTTGAAAGCTAGGATCCTGTTGAATAGATGTAGCCAGCTCTTTATCACCAACCTGTAAATTACTTTCTTCGGCTAATCTCAACAACAGGCGCTCTTCAACCATCTCGTTAACAACCTGCTCCTGAATCTGGCTATCAAAGATATCAGGGCGATAACTCGCGCCAAGCTGGCGTTGCATATTCTGGCGACGGTTTTGAAAACGACGTTGGTACTCTCGTTGATCAACAACAAGATCATCAACCTCAGCAACAGCCGTTACTCTGGCCGGTGAACCAAAGTCTGTTACTCCAAGTACGGCGAAGGGAACACCAATAATTAATACAATGCCCCAGGCAACCCATCCTACCAGTCTATCTCTTATCGATTGCAGCATATCTTTTTAACTCTACGGTTATCTTGCGTTATCGGTAACATCTTAAAGCAAAAAAAAAGGCGTCAGCTATAAACTGACGCCTTTATAAAATGGCGGAGCGGACGGGACTCGAACCCGCGACCCCCGGCGTGACAGGCCGGTATTCTAACCAACTGAACTACCGCTCCGAATTTTTTAATTGGTGGGCGCTGCAGGGATCGAACCTGCGACCCTCGCCTTGTAAGGGCGATGCTCTCCCAGCTGAGCTAAGCGCCCGCTTGGAAGTCAAAAACTGACTCACAAACGTTTGTGACTCCCGGAAAAGGCGCGCTAGTTTACGGCATCCTTTAATGCTTTGCCAGCTTTGAATGCAGGTGCATTTGAAGCTTTAATTTCGATCGTTGCACCAGTTTGAGGGTTACGACCTGTACGTGCTGCACGCTCGCGAACCAGGAAAGTTCCAAAACCAACTAGTGTAACTGTATCACCATCTTTTAATGCGCTTGTTATTGTATCAACGACTGCATCTACAGCACGACCAGCATCTGCTTTTGATAAGTCAGCGGCAGCAGCAACTGCATCAATCATTTCTGTTTTATTCATATGTTTCCCCAAATCCTCAGTGAAATAAAAATAGAGCCCTTTGGTACCCTATATGCCCCATCTTGTAGAGATCCGACATCTACGTGGTCAACGCGTCTGACGCGGGCACGCAATTGTACAGAAAAACCGACAGAAGAAAACGGCTAATGTGCAGTTACTTCACTATGTTTCGATGATTTTTTATCTTCGGACTTTGCAACCGTCGCAACGCCTTTATCAGATGGTACGGGCAATTGTTCAAGCGCTGTCTCAAGTACCTGATCTATCCACTTGACCGGCTTAATATCTAGACTACCTTTAATATTATCTGGAATCTCAGTGAGATCTTTTTCATTCTCTTCAGGAATTAAAACTGTCTTGATACCCCCACGCGCTGCTGCCAGTAATTTTTCTTTCAAACCACCAATTGGCAGGACTTCACCCCGTAAAGTGATCTCGCCAGTCATAGCGACATCAGCACGCACTGGGATATTCGTTAATGCAGAGACCAATGCGGTACACATACCCACACCTGCACTAGGGCCATCTTTTGGTGTGGCGCCTTCTGGCACATGAATATGCACATCATGCGCCTGATAGAATTCCGTATCGATGCCAAGACTATCCGCTCGTGAGCGAACAACGGTCATCGCGGCCTGAATAGATTCCTGCATCACGTCACCCAGTTGGCCGGTATTCACAAACTTGCCTTTACCTGGCAGCACAGCAGATTCGATATGTAGTAATTCACCACCCACTTCAGTCCAGGCTAAACCAGTGACCTGTCCTACCTGATTAGACTCGTCAGCTTCACCGTAACGGAATTTCTTCACGCCCAGATACTTCTCTAGTAGCTCTGAAGTAATCACTAATTTTTCGTCCTGCGGATCAGTAATCAATTGCTTCACTACTTTGCGACAAACCTTACTAAACTCACGCTCTAAATTACGCACACCTGCTTCACGTGTGTAATAACGGATGACATCTAATACTGCTTCACTCTTAATTTCAATCTCATCATCATTCAAACCATTGGTTTTGATCTGTTTCGGAATAAGATAGCGCTCAGCAATATTCAATTTTTCATCTTCGGTATACCCAGCGAGGCGAATGACTTCCATACGATCCAGCAATGGACCTGGAATATTCAGTGTATTGGATGTCGCCAGAAACAGCGTATCGGATAAATCGACATCGACTTCAAGGTAGTGATCATTAAATGCATTATTCTGCTCGGGATCTAAGACTTCTAGCAAGGCAGAAGATGGGTCGCCACGAAAGTCCATCGACATCTTGTCAATTTCATCGAGCATAAATAATGGATTACGTGTTTTCACCTTAGACAGATTCTGAACAACCTTACCCGGCATTGAACCGATATAAGTACGACGATGGCCTCGAATTTCAGCTTCATCGCGCACACCACCGAGTGACATACGGATAAACTTTCGGTTCGTTGCTTTTGCAATCGACTTACCCAGCGAAGTTTTACCAACTCCAGGCGGACCAACCAGACAAAGGATTGGCCCTTTAAGTTTCTTCACACGTTGCTGGACAGCGAGATATTCAATAATGCGCTCTTTAACTTTCTCCAGACCATAATGATCGGCATCGAGAATTTCCATTGCTTCTTTCAGGTCAGTACTAACCTTACTCTTCTTACGCCATGGAAAACCAACTAACCAGTCGATGTAGTTTCTTACGACTGTCGCCTCTGCAGACATTGGCGACATCATTTTAAGCTTGTTAAGTTCAGAGGTTGCTTTCTCTTTCGCCTCTTTACTCATACGCGCTTTTTCGATCTTTTCAGCCAGCTCATCGGCTTCATTAGGCGCGTCTTCCATCTCACCCAGTTCTTTCTGGATGGCTTTCATCTGTTCGTTCAGGTAATACTCGCGCTGGCTCTTTTCCATTTGTTGCTTAACACGACCACGAATACGCTTTTCAACCTGCAGCATATCGATCTCGCCTTCGATCATAGAGATCAGATGCTCCAGACGTGCATGTACATCAAAGATTTCCAGTACCTGCTGTTTTTCTTCCAGCTTAAGCGACATATGAGCAGCAATCGTGTCTGCCAGACGACCAGGTTCTTCAATACCCGATAGCGAAGTTAGAACTTCTGGTGGGACTTTCTTGTTGAGTTTCACATATTGGTCGAACATATCAGTAATAGAACGGGTGAGTACTTCACCTTCCCGCTCATCTTCGAATTCATCCTGATCTTCGATCTGTACCTGTACCGAGAAAAATTCATCTGTCGTAACATATTCAACGACGTTAGCACGCTGCCCACCCTCAACCAGCACTTTCACCGTGCCGTCAGGTAGCTTCAGCAACTGTAATATCGTTGCTAACGTACCGACTTTGTACATGTCTTCAACACCAGGTTCATCGACATCAGCATTCATCTGCGCAACTAGCAGGATCTGCTTGTTATTGGTCATCGCCGCATCCAGTGCCTGGATTGATTTTTCACGTCCGACAAATAAAGGGATGACCATGTGTGGGTAAACCACAACATCACGAAGAGGAAGTACTGGGATGCCTAAAGAATCATCAGACTGGATTTGCTCTAGTTCTTCAGAATTACTCTGCTCACTCATAATTTATCCTACTGCGGTTACAACATCGGCCGGTAGCCGAGCTGTGTCATGTTTAGCCTGATATTCAGGATTTACCGGACGATGCCAGTTTTTTTGGCTCATCGGAATTTTCGTACATGATGTATGGCTGGGAATCACCTTGAATTACTGCCTCATCAATAACGACTTTACTGACATTTTCTAATGTTGGTAGATCGTACATGGTGTCGAGTAACACATTTTCAAGGATAGTACGCAAACCACGCGCACCTGTTTTGCGTTCCATTGCCTTGCGGGCAACGGCACGTAGTGAATCTTCGCGAAAATCGATATCAGCGCCTTCCATTTCGAAAAGCTTTTTATACTGTTTGGTAATCGCATTCTTTGGTTCAGTCAAAATAGTAATCAGCGCATCTTCGTCCAGTTCCTGCAGCGTTGCTACTACAGGCAAACGACCAATGAATTCTGGGATCAGTCCATAACCGATTAAATCTTCGGGCTCTACGGACTCAATAACCTCACCAAATTCTTTCGTTTCATCTTTGCTCTTCACTTCAGCAGAAAAACCAATGCCGGTCTTTTCTGAACGATTGCGAATCACTTTATCCAGACCCGCAAAAGCGCCGCCACAGATAAACAGGATATTCGCCGTATTCACCTGCAGAAATTCCTGCTGAGGATGCTTCCGACCGCCCTGCGGTGGAATCGAAGCAACAGTGCCTTCGATGAGCTTCAGCAGTGCCTGCTGTACACCTTCACCGGAAACATCACGGGTAATAGAAGGATTTTCGGACTTGCGTGAAATCTTGTCGATTTCATCGATGTAAACGATACCAGTCTGCGCCTTATCTACATCGTAATCGCATTTCTGCAATAACTTCTGAATAATGTTCTCGACATCTTCACCGACATAACCCGCTTCTGTCAGAGTAGTCGCATC
Organism: uncultured Gammaproteobacteria bacterium; assembly: GCA_942491945.1. Classification (GTDB taxonomy): domain Bacteria; phylum Pseudomonadota; class Gammaproteobacteria; order JAJDYQ01; family JAJDYQ01; genus JAJDYQ01. The sequence continues at coordinate 16,254 of CALODD010000094.1, forward strand.
GGCAATAGTGAATGGCACATCTAGCATACGCGCCAGACTTTCAGCTAGTAAGGTTTTACCCGATCCAGTCGGACCAATCAGTAAAATATTACTTTTGCTAAGCTCAACTTCGTCTTCCTTATTACTCGAACCGACTTCAAGACGCTTGTAGTGATTGTAAACAGCAACAGAAAGAACTTTCTTAGCGCGTTCCTGACCGATAACGTAATCATCCAGGTTTGCCTTGATTTCATGAGGTTTGGGAAGTTTGCCACCTTCGGTTGCCTTTTCTTCCATTTCCTCTCGGATAATGTCATTACAAAGCTCGACACATTCATCACAGATGAAGACAGACGGACCCGCGATCAGTTTACGTACCTCGTGCTGGCTTTTGCCGCAGAACGAGCAGTACAACAACTTTTCGTCGTCTTTTGATTTGTCTTTATCTTTACTCATACGATCCCGCCTACTGCTATGAGGACTTCAAAACCCTGAAGTTCTGTCCTCTTGTCGCGACATATCGCCACATTTGCTACGAATAGGGACAATTTGCCGTTATTTGACGTTGGTTGCAACCTTAACATAAGTAAGGTTGAGGATATGGGAGATATTACTCAGATTCGGCTTCTGGCAGACGCGCACTCATGACTTCATCAACAAGACCATATTTTGTGGCCTCTTCTGCGCTCATGAAGTTATCACGATCTGTATCCTGCTGAATTTGCGACATTTTCTGGCCAGTATGATCTGCCAGAATCTTGTTCAAACGCTCACGAATTAACAGAATTTCTTTTGCATGGATATCAAAATCCGATGCCTGCCCCTGAAACCCACCTAGAGGCTGATGAATCATCACGCGCGAGTGTGGAAGCGCATAACGTTTACCGGCCGTACCACCTGCCAATAGAACAGCACCCATGCTCGCCGCCTGACCAATACACATGGTACTGATATCTGGCTTGATGAATTGCATGGTGTCATATATCGCCAGACCAGCACTGACTGAGCCACCCGGAGAATTAATATAGAAATGAATGTCTTTATCTGGATTTTCAGCTTCTAGGAATAACAATTGAGCAACAATCAGGTTCGCTGAATAATCTTCAACTGGCCCAACCAGGAAGATCACGCGCTCTTTGAGCAGTCGAGAATAAATATCGTATGAACGTTCGCCACGAGAAGTCTGCTCCACAACCATTGGCACCAGATTCAGGTTCTGGGTATGTTGTGCACCGTTATCGTTCATCCAGTCTCTCATCGTTCCCTATCTCGTTGTTTAATTGCTGCAGAGTTTACACCCTGCTTTGCACAACGTCGTAAAAATCTTTAGTGACTTCGTTTACATTGACCTGTTCTAGCAAGGTATCGACCACCTGATTTTCCATAACAACCGCTTCAAGACCTTGCTTCAGATCTGGACGCTCGCGATATGCTTTTTCAACGGCTTCGGCTTCTTCATATGTGCCAGCAATTGTTTTGATTTCTTCCTCAAGCTTATCTTTGTCCAGCTCCAGCTCATTGGTCTTGATGACTTCGCCAACCAGCAAACCAAGTGCAACACGACGACGTGCCTGTTCTTCAAACATCGCTGATGGCAGCTCAATCTCACCAGACTGACCAGCACGCTTCATATCTTCTTTAGTTGATTCACGTAAGCGGGCAACTTCTTCATCAATCATAGCGTTTGGAACATCAATTTCATTCTCGTCGAGTAACGCATCCATCAGGTCATTTTTGACGCTGCTACGAACGGTTTGGTCGAGTTCACGCTGCATATTCTCGCGTATATCAGTGCGTAGTTGATCGATGCTACCGTCTTCAACACCAAAAGATTTTGCAAATTCTTCATCAAGCTCTGGTAATACTGGCTCGTTAACACTTTTAACGTTTACACTGAATGTTGCAGTTTTACCGGCAACGGCCTGACCATGGTAGTCCGCGGGAAAATTCACATCGAACTTCTTTTCATCGCCAGCTTTTAATTCAAGCAGGTTATCTTCGAAGTCTTGCAGCATCGTGCCAGTACCAATTACAACAGGCATATCTTTAGTGGAACCACCGTCGAAAGCTTCGCCTTCGATCTCGCCATCAAAATCAATCACGATACGATCATCTTTCTGGCTGGCACGTTCAACTTCATTCCATGTAGCGCGTTGCTGACGTAATGTTGTAATCATCTTCTCAACATTTTCATCGGAAATTTCAACGGCAGGCTTTTCAATCTTGATGTTATCCAGACCTTTGACTTCAATTTCGGGATAAACTTCGAAAGTAACTGCATATTCAAAGACACCGTCATCTTTAAGATCCTGAGACTGTAAGCTCGGGCTACCGGCAGGAACAACAGATTCCTGAGACAAGGCTTCCCCATAGCTAGACTGGATCAGATCGCCCATAACTTCGGCTTCAACCTGACCTTTATACTGCTGAGAGATCATCTTGAACGGAACTTTACCCGGACGAAATCCTTGCATGCGCGCAGTTTTAGCAATCTTACGTAGACGCTTTTCAATCTGAGCCGCAATATCGTTATCTGGAATCGTTACCGTCATGCGACGTTCCAGACCCTGCGTTACCTCAACCGTTACTTCCATTTGGAGCCTCGTTAACCTAACTGTCTATACATTAATATATTGGTGCGGATGGAGAGACTCGAACTCTCACGCCTCTCGGCACCAGAACCTAAATCTGGCGTGTATACCAATTTCACCACATCCGCAAAACTCTGCCACAAAAAAAAAGGCTACAGAATGCAGCCCTTTCTTATTCTCGTTCAGTCGCGGCTAACACCTGAACTTATATGGGGTGAGCGAAGGGGCTCGAACCCTCGACATCCGGAATCACAATCCAGTGCTCTACCAGCTGAGCTACGCCCACCATAAACTTGTTAGCCATCTAAATGGCGCGCCCGGCAGGATTACTACGTACATCCTGTACTCCGCCCTTCGGGCCTGCGCTACGCGCAGTTCAAATCGGCGTCCTACCGATTTGTCAAACCTGCTTCGCAGGTTCGATCACACTAAACAATCAACTTCCTCACCGTACATCACAAGTTCTTATGAGTGTATGGCGCGCCCGGCAGGATTCGAACCTGCGACCCACGGCTTAGAAGGCCGTTGCTCTATCCAGCTGAGCTACGGGCGCAAAACTACCATGCCCCTGCAATCCTACGCAGGAAGACTGCCCAAAATCTGGACAGATTCGCAAGTTACAAATGTCTACTAGACATAAAATTGGTCGGGGCAGAGGGATTCGAACCCCCGACCCTCTGCTCCCAAAGCAGATGCGCTACCAGGCTGCGCTATGCCCCGATTCACGGTCAAACCTACGGCTCAAACCGAGGAGCGGGATGATACGGACACACCGCAGCAGCGTCAATGTGTAAAACCCCGGTTTTATTCATAAATATTCAATAATTATCGGCCTAGAGCCTCTGTGAACAACATGCGAGAATCCGCGCTCATTTTGACCCCTAAAAGCCCCATGACTGCACAAATTATAGACGGCAAAGCCGTTGCAGAAGCACTCCGCAACGAAGTCAAAGCAAATGTCGATCAACGACTGGAAAAACAACTTCGACGCCCAGGCTTGGCGGTCATCCTGGTAGGCGAAGATCCAGCCTCTCAGGTCTATGTCCGCAATAAGAAAATCGCCTGCGAAAAAGCCGGCATTGACTCCATTGAATTCAAGAAGAACGCGGATATCACCGAAGACGAACTACTCGGGCTCATCGAAGAACTAAATCAGGATCAGAAAGTAGACGGTATTCTGGTACAGCTCCCCTTGCCTGCGCATATCAGTGAAGACAGAGTCATCGAGACCATTTCACCGGAGAAAGATGTTGATGGATTCCATCCCTACAACATCGGCTGCCTGACTATTGGAAAACCAACTTTTCGCCCCTGTACCACCACAGGTGTCACTCGCCTGCTGGAATCTACTGGCATTGATTTAACAGGCATGGATGCGGTTATCGTTGGACGCTCAAATATCGTTGGCCGACCAATGATGCTGGAACTACTAGCCAGGGACTGCACACCACGAATCTGCCATAGCCGCACAAAGAATTTGTCCGACCATGTACGCTCTGCCGATATCGTCGTCGCGGCCATCGGCAAACCCAACTTCATACCCGGCGACTGGATCAAACCTGGTGCGATAGTCATCGACGTCGGCATCAATCGACTGGACGATGGCTCATTAGCTGGGGATGTTGATTTCGAAACAGCGAAAGAAACGGCGGGCTATATTACGCCAGTACCTGGCGGTGTTGGGCCGATGACAATTGCCTGTCTGTTACAGAATACGCTGCAATCGGCAGAGAATAGGGACTAACTACGAAATAGTTGGTGTTAGCGATACTCGCTAATCTTTTCCTGTAACGCGATCTGCCGCATATACTCAAGCACTTCATCACGCATACTTTGCTGCTTCTGAGCTGACAGTGGCTGACGATTACGATCGAGCAATTCAGCATCTAATTCTCGGGAAAGGTTCTGTGCGGTACTCCACATCTCATCCAGCGCATGTAATGCATCGAAGGTTCTAGGTAGATGTAAGAACATAGTGATACCCGGTGTCTCAAGCGACATCAGGTTGTCCAGATCAAAAGTTCCTGGCTCTACCATATTAGCGATACTAAATAACGGCTGTTTACTACCTTCGGTCAGGTAATGAAAAATATTCATATCGCCATGCGTTAGCTGGTATTTTTCCATGGCGCGTACGAGATCTGCTCCATTAATTACACCTTCTCGACTTTTTAAATTGATATAGATAACTTCATCATCAGCAATTGCTTTTTCTTCGCTCTTTGGCTCTTCGTCTTCAGGTTATTGACGTAGCCGCTTCGATCGAGGATACGCAGGCCGCTATCACGGAGAAATTGTCCAGGAATGTCTGCAGATGAGACACCTGTGAACCGATCGCAATGAGGAAACGCAGATTATCCCTAACACCCTTGGGGATTCGCATCACTCTATTTCCCCCAGATACACGGCAGCGGGATCGCTGCTGTTTTTACCAAGATAGGCGGTCAGCGAAGCGGGCAACAGTGTGATGGCCGGCAGATCGTCGACCGGCATCCAGACCACCTCGACCTGGTGCTTGTCGGGCCGGTATCCGCTTATGGGCATATAGCCTGAGGGCACCGTGCACTCGAACAGTATTTCCAGGAGGTGCCGTCTGCTGGGGGGATCCGTATCGCGATGTTTGAAAAAATCGGCAATATGCAGCAGGCGAACGATTTCAACAGCGGTGCCTATTTCCTCCTGACATTCCCGATTGAGCGCCTGAGCCAGCGTCTCTCCCAGGTTCTGGGCACCGCCGGGCAGAGCAAACCGTTCACCCTGCCCTCCTCCCTGCTTTCTCAGCAGCAGGATCTGGTCATCGCGCACGATAACGGCTCGCACCGCATTACGTATTCCTAGGAATCAGATTCTTCATAGCTAATATGCTAAGGTAGCCGTGGGACGTAAATTCGGATTGCTTCCTGCATTCCGGGACCATTCAACAGAGCAAACGATTAACCGAGTTGTCATCTATGGACCCGATACGCATTACCCGAACCGCCAGGCTGCCGGACCCGCTGCGCATCAGCCGTTACCGCAAAGCACCGGAACTCGGCCCCGCAATTCTGTTTTTCAGCGGCGGCTCGGCACTCAACGACGTAAGCCGTGTTCTCAAAAACTATACGTACAACTCGACGCACTTAATCACTCCCTTCGATTCAGGCGGGAGCTCGGCGAAACTGCGTCAGGCATTTAATATGCCAGCCATCGGCGATTTACGCAGTCGCATGATTGCTCTGGCGGACGAATCCGTGACCGGTCACCCGGAAGTCTACCAGTTATTTACCTATCGTCTAGCCAATGCCGAACGCAACAGTTGTACTGTCGAAACAACTCCACATTCAGATGATACAGGGAAAATACCCGATGGTCGCGGCGATTTCGAACCCCATGCGACGGCTGATACGTAATCAGCTCGGCTATTTCCGCGATTTCATGCCCGACAACTTCGACCTCAGCGGCGCCAGTATCGGCAATTTGATTCTCACCGGTGGCTATCTCAATAATCACCGGCATCTGGACCCGATTGTTTTCCTGTTTTCAAAACTGGTGGGTGTTCTCGGCACGGTACGACCGATCGTCAATGACAACCTTCATCTGGCTGCCGACCTGCAGGACGGTAGCCGAATTTTCGGCCAGCACCGCATAACAGGGAAAGAGACAGCACCACTGCAGTCACCCATCAAACGCCTGCGCCTGTCAGGACACCCTGACAAACTGGTACCGGCAAATTCGGAAATACGCAAAAAAACCCGCAAACTGATCAGCAAGGCAGAGCTTATCTGTTATCCACCCGGCAGTTACTATTCCAGTTTGATCGCCAATATCCTCCCTGACGGCGTGTCCGCTGCCATCGCCTGCGTTGACCGCCCGAAAGTCTATGTCCCGAATCTGTGGCGTGACCCGGAGCAGATTGGTATGACGTTGGAACAGTGCGATCATCAAGCTGCTCGAGTACCTGCGCTGCGGCGTTGCCGAAGACTGCAGGACTGAGAATCTGCTGAATTTCATTCTTCTCGATAGTAACAATGGGGACTACCCGTCGTCCTTGCCACTGAGTAAAATGAAGGCTTGGGATAAAGGTGATCGACACATCGTCACTGAAAGCGTAGTGCTGCTGTTATGACCCGGAACTGCTGGTGCACGCGCTGCTGTCTGACCTGAGACCGGGGCAGGAGCATCAGGACGCGAAAGCGTGTATCGCTGGCTTACACAGCGCCTCTAAGTACATATGGGATCAACGTGTCATGGAAACGGAGTTAAAACTGGCGCTTGAGGGCATCACGGCCGAACAACTGCAAACCCAGCCAGAGATCATGGCGCATACGGTGGGGGGAACGGCCCGGGAACAGCAGCTGGACAACCCGCTGTTCGGCAGCCATTATTGTTGCGCAGGCGGGATGGCGCACTGCGCCTGCGTCGGGATGGCGATCGCTGGCTGCAGACCATCAAAACCGGTGGCAACGCTTGCGCCGGTTTGCACCAGCACGGGAATGAAACGCCATGATCGCCGGTGAATCCGCTGGGCTGGATCGTTTCGACCACCCGCAACTCAAGAAACTGTTCGAGAAACCCGGCTTACGGGAAGCACTCACGCCGGTATTCAGAACCGACTTCCAGCGCACCACCTGGGATCTGCAATATCCGCACGGAGTGCGCGTAGAAATGGCTCTCGATCTGGGGCAGATACAGGCCGGAGAACACACCGAAACGATCAGTGAAGTGGAACTGGAACTGATTGAAGGGAAACCCGAAGATCTGTTGAAAACAGGCCGCGCACTGATGGAAACCCTGCCGGTGAGACTGCTTAATGCATCGAAGGCGGAGCGCGGCTACCGCTTGGGTGAGTACATACCACCGGCTGGCGCCACCAAGTCCGGCCCATTGGCATTGCACAAAAAGGCCCGTGCTGAACAAGCCTTCATCGCCATCCTCCGGCAGGGCATGTCCAGGTTACAGGCTAATGAACCGCTGGTACTGGCTCAGCCCCGGGTCATCGAGGGTGTACACCAGA
>CALODD010000095.1:0-18561 GCA_942491945.1 uncultured Gammaproteobacteria bacterium
CTGTAGAGTAGTCAATGGTGTGCCATTAAAGCCGACGTTGTAAGTCGACTTTGATAGCAGGTATAAGGATAGATAAGACTTCAGTCGCTGAACAGGACTGAATTGTAAACAATTATCTCATTTATCTTTCAGAGCCCGTAGCGCTGTTGCGCCCATGTCGACACTGGCACTCGTAGAATCGGTATCTTCAAATATTGTGGCTTCATCGGCATCACGAAACTTATGGCCTTCGGTCCAGTGTTTCGGGTCGGCATAGAATTGCAGCGCTTCGCGGTAACGCTTATTCTCTTCTTCGAGCTCTTTAATTCGAGCCTCTAGTTTGCTGTCTCCACCACCAAAAATCATGGTTATGCTCCGTTATTATGATAAGTATCGTAGCTAGATATTATAGTTTCCAGATAAGCCCTTCAACTGCTATTGTACGCGCGCCTGAAGTATCTGAATTTAGTGCGAATTAATAATATAAAGTATTATAAAAACATGGACTTAAAAGAATTATCTCAAGTGAAAGAACAGGCTGACTGCCTATGGTCAGCTGAGCAGTTATCTGAGGTTTATATACGTTTGGCAGGAAATATTGATCGGGAACTTGCCGATTCTAATTTACTCGTGCTTTGCGTGATGAATGGTGGGCTGTTTTTAACGGCTGAATTACTGAAACACATGAACAGTCTGTGTGAACTGGATTGCATACACGCAAGCCGCTATCAGGGTGAAACTGAGGGCGGTGAGATGAACTGGATTCGGTTCCCGGACGACAAAATCAGGAATCGTCATGTCCTTTTAGTCGATGACATACTGGACGTAGGTATTACACTGAAAGAAATTAAACGAGCTTGTGCCGAGGCTGGCGCAGCATCCGTGCAATCGGCGGTCTTGACAGAAAAACAACATGACAGACGAATTGGCGGTATAGAAGCTGAATATATCGGAGTCTCTGTTCCAGACCGTTATGTCTTTGGCTGCGGCATGGATTATCACGGTTATTTACGTGATCTGGATGGCATATATGCGGTAGGAGAAACAAGTGAATAAACTGGCGATTATCGGTGGCACAGGCCTGACTGCGCTGGATGGTCTGGAAATTACCCGCAAGGAGATGATTCGGACACCTTATGGTGAACCTTCAGGGCCGCTGACTCATGGACGGTTTTGTCAGCATGATGTCGTCTTTTTTGCTCGCCATGGCTATGGACATACGATCCCGCCGCATAAGGTCAACTATCGGGCCAATATCTGGGCTATGAAACAGATCGATGTTAGTCATGTTATCGCGGTAGCCGCAGTAGGCGGTATTACAGAAGATCTGGAGCCTGGAGCACTGGTGATACCTGATCAAATTATTGATTACACTTATTCTCGTAAACATACTTTCTTTGAAAATGATCTTGCCCATGTCACGCATATCGATTTCACAGAACCCTATTGTTCTAAGCTACGACAAGTGATTTGTGATGCGGCTGTCAAAAGTAATATATCAATAACGAATCAGGGTACTTATGCTGCCATGCAGGGACCCAGGCTGGAAACAGCCGCAGAAATTAATCGTCTGGAGCGGGATGGCTGTACGGTCGTCGGAATGACTGGCATGCCTGAAGCAGCATTGGCGCGAGAACTTGAGCTTTGCTACGCGAGCATTAACGTTGTCGCGAATAAAGCGGCAGGTCGAGGTGAAGGCGAGATTACTCTTGATGAGATCCAGCAAAATCTGGACTCAGGAATGCAGGATGTTCGTGGTCTGATTAGTTCGACGATAGAGCAATTAGCTGGCGCTAGTTGCTCAGCGTAGGCCCAGTGTTCTGTTAATTAACGCAGGCTCATAGCGGTCAATACCGATAACCATGCCAAACATGGGGTGGTCGAGATAATGGATGGTCTTGCTTTTCATCCGCCGATATTCAGTTAACCTGAAACTACGTAGCGTCTGCGTGGGTACGCCCTCATGATCTGGCAGGAATACGTTGTCACGAAATAATAGGTCCGCATCGACATCAAGATATTTACTCAATGATATTTTGATGCGTCCATCGATCTCGTAAAGCGCCGTATCAATAATCTGGTTTTCGATTGACTGACCAGCAACCTGGGCCGTGATCTGTTCGGTATGGGTTGGCCTTTGTATTGATGCCGCAGTCGCGGGCTGCCCCGTATCAGTAAAGCGACGTCCAGCCTTGATACGCACAGAGGGTGCCTGGTTAACTCGCAGGTAAGGTAAACGCCATGCTGTAGAATGAATGACACGGTATCGCCCTGAGCGTTTTAAACGACTAAGAGAAGACGCAAGCATCGTAATAGGTAGTTTCTCATACTCAATAATTTGACCCGGGAGCCTTTCACTGGAGTTTCCGTGTGAAATTATTGAAACCGAATTACTTGAATCCGGTGTACCTGGATCTTCTGGCCAATGTTCTTCCTGTAAGGCAGCTTCGTTATTATGAGCAAACAGAATGATCTCGACGTTGTACCAGCGTTCGCCGTAATTGGCAGAAACTGGGGTGCCAATAAGCATCAACAGCAGGGGCAAGGTGATTAGTGTTGTTATTTTCATCAGTGTATTTTGCCTGAGTTCCTATATACGATCTATATATGATGAAATCTAGGCAGCCTGTTTTAACTTTAATTGGGCTAACATCTCGGACACGGTGTGAAAACGTTCTTCAGCCTCAAGCATGTCAATTTTGAATTTGAATGTGTTTTTACCATCAAAGCCATAAACATTTGGTGATTGCTGAATCAGCCCAATTAGTAAAGCCGGGTCAATATTAGGCTTATCGCCGAACTCAATCCGTCCGCCAGCCTCATTAGCGGCGATCTTCTTAATACCTATTTCTTCGGCTTCAATTTTTAATGCTGTGGTCGCAAACAGGTTCTTTGCGGCATCGGGCAATAGGCCGAAACGGTCAATCATTTCAATTTGTAGCTCTTTCAATTCAGCATGATTTTCGGCATTGGCAATTCGTTTATACTGCACCAGCCTTGCATGAACATCAGGTAGATAATCATCCGGTAGCAGGGCAGGTACGCGCAGTTCAATTTCAGGCCCTTCATGTAGAGGTTTATCGAGTTCAGGGGTTTTACCCGACTTCAGTGCGGCAACGGCACGCTTTAGCAAGTCGGTATACATGGTGTAGCCAATTTCTGTAATCTGGCCACTCTGGCCTTCGCCCAGTAATTCACCTGAGCCACGAATTTCCAGGTCGTGACTGGCAAGGGAAAATCCTGCTCCCAGGTCTTCCAACGACTCAACGGCTTCGATACGCTTAATCGCGTCAGCAGTCATTGATTTTCGAGGTGGTGTTATTAAATAGGCGTAGGCCTGATGGTGAGAACGACCGACGCGACCTCTTAATTGATGCAACTGGGCGAGACCAAGCTTATCAGCTCGGTTCATTAAGATAGTATTGGCCGTAGGTACGTCGATGCCTCTTTCTATAATCGTAGTACAGACAAGCACATTATGTGTGGGATGATAAAAGTCGAGCATGACTTGTTCGAGTTCACGTTCACGCATCTGACCATGAGCTACTTCAACTCGAGCCTGTGGTACCAGCTTGCGTATTTCTTCAGCGGTTTTTTCAATGCTACTGACATCGTTGTGCAGGAAGTACACCTGGCCACCACGCTTAATCTCACGCTGGCAGGCCTCCTGAATCAACTGATCGCGCCATTCATTAACAAATGTTTTAACGGAGAGGCGTTGCATTGGAGGTGTGGCGATAATGGAAAGGTCACGTAGACCAGATAATGACATATTTAATGTGCGCGGGATCGGTGTAGCCGTTAGTGTCAGCATATCGACGTGACTGCGCATCTTCTTCATCTGTTCCTTTTGTCGAACACCAAAGCGATGTTCTTCATCGATGATTAACAGACCAAGGTCTTTGAACTTGATCTCTTTACCCAGCAGCTTGTGCGTACCAATAACTATATCGATCTCGCCAGTCTCTAGTTGGCGAATCACTTTGTCGGAATCTTTCTTACTATTAAAACGCGATAAGACTTCGACTTTGATGGGCCAGTCAGCAAAACGATCTCTGAAGTTCTGGAAATGCTGTTGTGTTAACAGAGTAGTAGGGGAAAGTACGGCAACCTGTTTACCGCATTGTGCTGACACAAACGCTGCTCGCATAGCCACCTCTGTTTTACCGAAACCAACATCGCCACAAACTACACGATCCATTGGACGGCCTGACTGTAAATCATCAATAACAGCCTGGATTGTATTGAGTTGATCTTCGGTTTCCTCGAATGGGAAGCTATCGGCGAACGCCTTATATTCCAGTTCATCAAGTTGATAACTAAATCCAGGCTGGGCTTCTCGTCGTGCATAGATATCGAGTAACTCTGCAGCCACATCGCGTACCTTTTCAGCCGCTTTGCGTTTCAGTTTTTGCCATTGCTCGCTACCAAGACGATGTAGTGGGGCACTATCTTCAGGGCCACCGTTATAACGGTTGATTAAATGTAGAGAAGCAACAGGAACATATAGCTTATTATTATCAGCGTATTCTAGTGTCAGGAATTCTTCGTCATAGCCATTTACATGTAGCGTCTGTAGTCCCATATAGCGACCGACACCATGTTCTTCATGAACAACAGGTGAACCGATATGTAATTCACCCAAATCACTAAATACCTGGCCAGCGTCCTGACGCCGACGTCGACTGGAAATTTGTCGTGTTCGCTTACCAAGTATCTGCTGATCAGAAATAACCGCGATATTTTGATCTTTCAGTACCATGCCTGCACTGATCGGTGCGACAGTCAGACACAGTGGTTCTGGGTTATCAATAAAATCGTGCCAGCTGTCTTTGACCGTGGGACGGATATCGAAGCCGCGAAGTAATTCAATCAGCATTTCACGCTGACCAGCAGATTCGCTGGTTAGGAGAATATTGCCCTTAAAGTTCTGTATATATTGTCTCAGGAGCAGCGCAGGATCTTCAGCACGCGCATTGATGTGTATTTCAGGAACTGCAGCAGTTTCAAAGTTTCTAATTAATTTGGTCTGTTTTTCGTAGGTGTAATGCTGTAAATCAATTCGAGCATAATCACGTGCAGTACGTTTGATATCGTCATCACTAAGATAAAGTAGTTCAGGTGAGAGAATCGGGCGTTCGACATCATGACGATAAGATTCATATCGTTCTTCAACTTGTGTATAAAAATTACTGGCTTCAGATAAGGCATCATCTAAAGTCGTTAGAATTGTCTGCTCAGGTAAGTAATCAAATAGAGTTGATGTTTGCTCGAAAAATAGCGGCAGATAATATTCTGCACCAGGGCTGGCGCTGCCATCACTGATGTCATTATATAGCGGGCAGTTTTTTGGGTTACCTTCAAAGCCACGACGAAATTGCTGTCGAAATAAATTAATGCCTTTTTCATCGAGAGGAAATTCACGCGCAGGCATCAGTCGTATTTCATCGACCTGGTCGATAGTGCGTTGAGTTTCAGGATCAAACGTGCGGATGGACTCGATCTCATCATCGAACAGGTCAATACGGTAAGGATGATCAGAGCCAGAAGGGAACAGATCGACCAATGAACCACGCACAGCGAACTCACCATGTTGATTGACCTGTGGTACAGCATAATAGCCTGCATGATCGAGCTGCTGGCGAAAGCTGGCGATATCGAGTGAACCGCCACTAGAAAGCATGATGGTCTGGTTACGCACATAATCAATCGGCGAAAGGCGCTGCATTAGCGTATTCGTTGTCGTAATAACGAGGCCGCGCTTTAATTGAGGTAACTGATACAGCACCTGCAGGCGGGTGGAAACAATATCCTGATGCGGAGAAAATACATCGTATGGTAGCGTTTCCCAGTCAGGGAAATGAAGTACTGGAAGGTCGTCCTCAGCGAAGAAATCGAGCTGGTCGATTAGCTCATCTGCTTCCTGATTCCCGGATACGACAATCAATAAAGGGTTGTCGAGAGTTCTTGCGGTTTCTAGCAGGAGAAGCCCATAACTAGCACCATATAGCTGTCCCCATTCGTATTGTCGATCAGGTTTATTAAGAATTTCCGGTAGTGAAAACAGCGACATCAGTGGACAGGGGGATCAAAAGGGCGCGTATTGTCCCACAAGTCATGCTGGGTGCAATACTCGTTGTTGGATGAAAGTTACTTCGATCTCGGTAATTCCACACTAAATACAGAGCCTTTTCCAGGTTCGCTATTGATGCATATTTTGCCACCCATCAAGCCTGCAAATTTCTGGCAGATGGTTAACCCGATACCTGTGCCTTCAATTGAATTGGCCTGATTAGTTGTTCGCTGGAAAGGTTCGAATATCTTTTTCTGGTCATCTTTTGAAATACCAGGGCCGGTATCGGCGATGTTGATATGAGCCAACTTGTCACTGGTGTTTTCCAGGCTTAGTGTAATTTTTCCCCCATCTACATTGTATTTTATGGCATTTGATATCAGGTTAATCAAAATCTGTTTCAGGCGATGTTTATCCGCCAGTACAATAACCCTGTCACTACCAGATGCATTGATAGTAATGGTTATGTTTCGTTCATCTGCTAGAGGTTGCATGATCTTTATCACTTCTGAAGCGATATCCAGGCCGTCTAATGCCTCGATATAAATTTCCATTTTTCCGGCATCAACGCTGGCAATATCAAGCACTTCATTGATCAGGTTTAGCAGGTGTTGGCCTGCTTCATTAATCGTATGTATGCCTTCCTGGTGGTCGGCTTCAAATTTCTTGCTGTCATATTCGAGTAACTGTGAAAACCCGAGGATGGCATTGAGAGGTGTACGCAATTCATGACTCATGCGAGATAAGAATTCTGACTTGGCAGTATTGGCTTTCTCAGCTGAATTTTTGGCCTCGATTAACTCAGCCTCACTCTTCTTGCGGTCGGATATGTCCCGCATGATTCCGCTATACATCGTACGATCGGAAATAGTCATTTTATTAATGGTGAGTTCCGCAGGAAACGAATCGCCCGTTTGATGTAAGCCTTTTACCTCTGTGATGGTATCAACGATACGAGTTAACCCCGTTTTGATCGTTTGATCGACCTGTATCTCAGGAACTAGTGATGTAAATCGCTTGCCAGTGATCTCATGTGATTTGTAGCCAAAGATATGTTCCGCCGCAGGATTAAAATGGTTAATCACACCGTTTTCATCCATCATGATCAATGCATCAGACATATGTTTAAAAACAGTGTTCATACGTTGTTCTTGGTCGCGTATCTGGGCTTCGTTCTTTTCTGCCCTTAAACGAAGCTGTACATTGCTAATGAATGTCTTGTATTTGTGTGAAGAAGACAGCGTGTAGTACACAATAGCAGCGAGTAGAGCGACAATGATTGCGTTAGATAAGGTGTCCTGCAATGGGGTAAAGACAATCACAAGAGCAGGTAGTACGGAGAAATTATAAACGAGTGGTGTGAATCTCAAGTACGAATAACTGAAGTTGGCGCCTGCTGCAATACTGAACACAATAATGGCAAATACCAGTTGTGAAGACTGAGGTTCTTTCGGAAATAACAAAAGCACACAGATGGTCCATGCAAACGCAGATGCCGCGATATTGGCATTAAAAGCGATTTTCCACGTCGATAATGAAACTTGTGCCTGTTTATAGCGAAAGGCAATGAAAAGCAGCGTTCTTGCTATGATCACTAAATAAAAGAATCCGAGCCATGCCAGCAGTATCGTCTGGTTTGCGATTTCCCAGCTCATATAGGCTATCAGTGTGGCAGCAATGAAGTTAACAATAATGCCTGATAGTAGCTCGCCATAGAGCTGGTTAACGCTTTCTGTTAGCAGTTCTGTGCTTTCGGTTTTGTCTTGAAAATCTTGCAATGGTTTTGTTTATCTCATCCCCAGAGATCGTGTGTATTCTAAATAAGCATGTGCAGAATAGATAGTATTGATTTCATAATTATCATATTGACGTAGGATAGCTAGAGTTAATGGCAGCTCGGTCTGGATTGCACTTTGTCTATCTTTGAAACATAGATTTAATAATGCGTGATCGTTTGATTTAAGTTAAGAGGACTAAATTGCGTAGTAGTGAGATTTGCTTATTCTTTGCGCGGTTTTTTATAACAATATTCAGGATGTTTACATGCGAAAGTTAATGATGACGCTGCTTATTCCTGCAGCTGTATTTTTTTCCTCATCTGTTTTTTCTAACCAGGAGATGGTTATCGAAAAAGCAAGTCCTCTGGGCTTTGACGCCACTATTGAAAAGCTAGTGAGTAATGCAAAATCTCTGGGTTGGAAAGTTCCTAAGAAATGGAAAAAGAATTTCCGGAAGAATCTAAAACACGTCACTAAGAAGGATATTGGCAAAGCGACAGTTGTTGAAATGTGTGAACCACATGCAGCAGTCGATTTATTGCAACATGATCAATACAAGAAGTTCCTCAGCATGATGCCTTGTTCTATCGCTGTTTATGAAAAGTCAGATGGTAAAGTCTATATGTCAATGATGAATATTCAGATGATGGGGCAAGTGTACAAGGGCGAAAAGGCGATTGATGATTTAATTACTAAGCTCGGTCCGCATATGGACAAGATGCTTGACGTGAAATAATTAATCATTTTACTGATTATAAAAGCGGCTGCGCCAATCTGGTGTGGCCGTATTTATATGTGAATAAATCAAGCCGCTTAGGACCAGTGATACTTTGTTTTGCTGCAATCTTCGCAAACGTATTTGCGTTTTATAAAAATGAGTTTCTCCCATATACGGCGATGTACTCGCCGCATGGTATGTTTTTCGCATTCGTCCTGAAGCGAGATTAGAGAATGAGATGGCAGGGTGGCTATATTCAGCTGTCCGTTCTCATCTAGTAAGTCGTCATCATGTTGGTCATTATCCATTGTGTAAATTTTAGCCAGTGAGTATGACAATCGTATTGATCGACATCACATTTTTCACGTAATCGAGTATTAATTTCTTTCACCTATGTTGTTAATAAAATAAATTCGACGAAGTTCAGGTAATTTAGTATCTTTTTCACATATGGACTTAAATTACCTAGAATTCGAACAGCCGATCGTCGAGCTCGATGAGAAGATCTCCGAACTGCAAAACGTCAGTGAGAGTGGGGATATCAATATCGAGGAGGCGTTAAAGAGCCTGTGTGCAGAGCGCGCAGGCATGATCGAGCGTATCTTCGCGGATCTGACGCCCTGGCAGGTCTCGCAGATGTCACGTCATCCCCAGCGACCTTATACGCAGGACTATCTTAACCGCGTGTTTACCGATTTTCGTGAATTGCATGGAGATCGTACCTATGCCGATGACCCCGCGATTGTCGGTGGTCTGGCGCGTCTCGATGGTCAGGCGGTCATGGTCATTGGTCATCAAAAGGGCCGTGATACCAAGGAAAAGCTAAAGCGTAACTTTGGTATGCCGCGTCCTGAAGGATACCGCAAGGCATTGAGATTAATGCGCCTGGCGGAGAAGTTTGGCGTGCCGGTACTAACATTCATAGATACACCCGGTGCTTATCCAGGTATCGGTGCTGAGGAGCGTGGCCAGAGCGAGGCGATTGCCCGCAATTTACAGGTTATGGCAGATTTACAGACCCCGATTATCTGCACTGTGATCGGTGAAGGTGGTTCTGGTGGTGCTTTAGCCATCGGCGTGGGTGATAAGCTCAATATGCTCAGTTTCAGTACCTATTCTGTTATTTCGCCTGAAGGTTGCGCAACTATCCTCTGGAAAAGTGCTGAAAAAGCTGAGGAAGCGGCTGAAGCCATGGGCATTACTGCTGATCGTCTTGAAGAACTGGGTCTGGTCGATGTGGTTATTGAAGAGCCTATTGGTGGCGCACATCGTGATATGGATGAAATGGCGACGGCATTAAAGAACGTTCTGACGAGTCAATTGAACGATCTTGGTCAGATGAGCCGTTCTGAGTTACTGGAAAGTCGTTACGGCCGTCTGATGAGCTACGGCGAATATAAAGAGTAATATCCAGCAAAGGCTGCTATGCCTTTTTCTATAGAACATCTTCAAACACTTTTAAATAAGTGCGAGTCCGTTCACCGCATCTGGGTCGCGTATAGCGGGGGCGTTGATTCACATGCTCTATTACATCGTATCCAGTCGTTTGAGAGTCAACTTCCTGAAATAGCTGGCGTAGTCCATATCAATCACGGAATTCATTCGGATTCAGATTCCTGGTCGAAACATTGCAAAGCAGTCGCTACAGACTTAAGTCTTAATTACATCGAAGAAAAAGTGATTCTGGGTGAAGGCGAAGGGTTAGAGGACCAGGCCCGACGGGCGCGTTATAGCGTCTTCGAGAATCTACTCGAGAAGGGGGATGTGCTGTTGATGGCTCACCATCAGGATGATCAGGCCGAAACCTTCTTGCTACAGGCTTTACGTGGGGGAGGCCCCAAAGGCATCGCTGCAATGCCTGCAGTCTCAGAACTTGGCCTGGGTTGTCTGCTTAGGCCCATGCTAGGTGTTAAACGAGATGAGATTATCAATTATGCAAGTCATCATGGCCTAGAGTGGATTGAGGACAGCTCCAATCAGGACGAACGCTTTGATCGGAATCACTTACGGCATTCGGTGATGCCCTTACTCGAAAAACGTTGGCCGAATGCAGCTGGGACACTATCACGCACGGCTGAGCACACCGCATCTCTGGTAAATATCACAGATGAATTACTCCAGGATGAACTCAAAGGCGTTACAGGTCGGCATGGAAATACATTGTCGATTAAAGCATTGCTAGCTTTAGATAATACCCGTGCTGCTTTATTGATTCGGGCTTTATGCCAGAAGCTGATAATTCCCGTTCCCTCAACCGTACATATCAAAGAATTGTTGGAACGACAGCTCCTCTCTGATATCGATCGTCAAATCTTGGTGAGTTGGCCTGGCGGTGAATTTCGACGATTTCAGGATGACCTATATATCCTGTCAGCTGAGCGTTTGGACTGGTCTGATGCCTGGGAATATGACTGGTGCGAGTCGGGCGATATCGATATACCTGAGCTAAAGCTATCTATTTCACGTGTGTCCGTAACAGGCCGAGGCCTACACCCACGATATTTCGAAGCCTGTTTACAGATAAAACCCAGAAAGGGCGGTGAGCGTTTCCGTGCTGTAAATGATGCACATACCCGTGAGCTCAAGGCAATTTACCAGTATCACGGTATTCCATCGTGGGAGCGCCAGCGAATGCCTTTACTTTATGCAGATGATGAACTGATTGCCGTTGGTGATCTGGTGGTATGCGCTCATTCTGCTGTCTCAAAAGAAGAAAAAGGTTATGAAATTCAGATAAAAAGGTACTAAATGTCTGCCAGCTTCGATTGAGTCAAAAGCACCTTTCTGGCAGAATAGCCTCCCGTCTGTTATCACCTTTCTCGGGCCCTTTAATGACCCTCTATATCTTCGTTACAGGCGGCGTGGTTTCTTCCCTTGGTAAGGGAATCGCGGCGGCTTCTCTTGCGGCTTTGCTTGAAGCGCGTGGCCTCTCTGTCACCATGATCAAACTCGATCCGTATATCAATGTTGATCCCGGTACCATGAGTCCGTTCCAGCATGGTGAAGTCTATGTCACGGAAGATGGCGCCGAAACTGATCTTGATCTGGGGCATTACGAACGTTTTATTCGTACGCCAATGCGTCAGAGTAATAACTATACAACGGGGCGTATTTATTCAAATGTGATCGCCAAAGAACGTCGTGGCGATTATCTCGGCAAGACGGTTCAGGTTATCCCACATATTACCGATGAAATTAAACGCTGTGTTGAGGCGGGTGCCGGTGATGTCGATGTGGCTCTGATTGAGATTGGTGGTACGGTGGGTGACATTGAATCTCTTCCGTTCCTGGAAGCTATACGTCAGATGGGAACTGAGCTCGGACATGACCGAGCAATCTATATGCATCTAACTCTAGTGCCTTATATTGCTGCAGCAGGCGAAATTAAAACCAAGCCAACCCAGCACTCAGTTAAAGAATTACGCTCTATTGGTATTCAGCCCGATATTTTGCTGTGTCGTTCACAGGATAAGATTCCTGATGATGAGCGTCGCAAGATCGCGATGTTTACCAACGTCGAAGAAAAGGCGGTTATATCCGCTATGGATGTCGATGATATCTACAAGCTACCAATGGTTCTTAATGAGCAGGGGCTGGATGACATCGTCGTTGAGAAACTACGCCTCAATGTGCCACGTGCCAACCTATCTGACTGGAAAGATGTGGTTCATGCAAAAGCAAACCCAACTGGTGAGGTGAATATCGCTCTCGTGGGTAAATACGTTGAATTAACGGAAGCCTATAAATCGTTAAACGAAGCGTTAATGCACGCCGGTATTAAAACGCTGACACGGGTCAATATTCATTACATCGATTCCGAGATCATAGAGAACAACGGCACGAGCTGTCTGGATGAAATGGACGGCATTCTGGTTCCCGGTGGGTTTGGTAATCGTGGTGTTGAAGGCAAAATATCAGCAGTTGCCTATGCGCGTCAGAACAAAGTCCCTTATTTTGGCATCTGCCTGGGTATGCAAGTGGCGGTTATCGAATATGCACGGAATGTCGCTAATATGGGTGATGCGCATAGTACAGAATTCAAGATTGATACGACGCATCCGGTCATTGCTCTTATCACCGAATGGAAGGGTGCGGATGGTGCCATTGAAGTTCGTGATGAAGACTCTGATCTGGGCGGCACGATGCGACTGGGCGCACAGGCATGCAAGCTTGAAAAGGACAGTCTGGCACATGAGCTTTACGGTAACGAGACTGTGAGTGAACGCCACCGCCATCGTTATGAATTCAATAACGATTATCTGGATGCATTGCAGGATGCGGGATTGATTATTGCGGGCCGCTCTGAAGACGAGTCACTCGTTGAAATAGTTGAAGCGCCTGATCATCCCTGGTTTTTTGCCTGTCAGTTCCATCCTGAATTTACATCGACTCCACGCGATGGTCATCCTGTCTTTATTGGTTTTATTTCAGCTGCTCGTCAATTGAGCAGACACAGCGAGGCAGCTTAATGCAATTGTGTGGTTTTGAGGTTGGTCTTGACCAGCCAGTGTTCCTTATTGCTGGGCCTTGCGTCATCGAAAGTGAGCAATTAGCACTGGATACGGCTGGTGAGCTAAAACAGATTACTGATGAACTGGGTATCCCATTTATCTATAAGTCGTCGTTTGATAAGGCTAATCGTTCTTCTGCGAGCAGTTTCCGAGGGCTTGGTGTTGACCATGGCTTAGCGATATTGCAGAAGGTTAAAGACCAGATTGGTGTACCGGTATTAACCGACGTACATGAAGATACACCCATGGCTGAAGTTGCCTCAGTGGTTGATGTCTTACAAACACCGGCGTTCCTGTGTCGTCAGACTAATTTTATTCAGAACGTTGCCAGCCAGGGGATACCGGTCAATATCAAGAAAGGTCAGTTCCTTGCGCCCTGGGATATGGGCAATGTCGTGGATAAGGCGAAAGCAACCGGAAATGAGCAGATCATGGTCTGTGAACGCGGCGCATCATTCGGTTACAACAATCTCGTATCTGATATGCGCTCACTGGCCGTGATGCGTGAGACGAGTTGTCCGGTTGTGTTTGATGCGACACATTCTGTGCAGCTACCAGGTGGTCAGGGTAGTTGTTCAGGTGGTCAGCGTGAGCATGTGCCGGTTCTCGCTAGAGCTGCTACCGCCGTTGGTGTTGCTTGACTGTTTATGGAAACACATCCCGATCCAGATAATGCGCTTAGCGATGGCCCCAATGCCTGGCCATTGCCACGGATGAAAGAATTATTGAAAACGCTGAAGATCATAGACGAGACGGTCAAAGCAGGTCAGCTCATCGAAACCGATATTTAATTTTTAGTTTGGAAAGGAAACCATGTCTAATATCAAAACTGTAGTAGCCAGAGAGATTCTGGACTCACGCGGTAACCCTACCGTTGAAGCGGATGTCATTACGGAAGATGGCGTTCTAGGACGTGCAGCTGTCCCATCCGGTGCCTCCACGGGCTCTCGTGAAGCCGTTGAATTGCGTGATGGCGATAAAAGTCGTTACCTCGGCAAAGGCGTACAGAATGCAGTTAATAATACGAACTCTGAAATTGCCAAGGCGATACAGGGTATGGATGTTACAGATCAAGGCGACATTGATCAGACTATGATCGACCTGGACGGTACTCCGAATAAAGGCCGTTTAGGCGCTAACGCATTGCTGGCTGTTTCAATGGCTGCTGCAAAAGCAGCTGCGATTGAATCAAATCAATCATTGTTTCGCTACTTAAAACCGCAGGGGCCATATCAACTGCCAGTTCCAATGATGAATATCATCAACGGTGGTGAGCATGCTGATAATAGCGTTGATCTCCAGGAATTCATGATTATTCCTGCTGGCGCACCGTCGTTTACTGAAGCACTTCGTTACGGTACGGAGGTATTTCATGCTCTGAAAGGTGTATTGAACGCGAAAGGTATGAATACAGCGGTAGGTGATGAAGGTGGTTTCGCACCTGATCTATCATCAAACGAAGAAGCGATCGAAGTTATTCTGCAGGCTATCGATAAAGCCGGTTACAAAGCTGGGGAAGATATCTGGTTAGGACTGGATGTTGCGAGTTCCGAGTTTTATGAAAATGGTACGTACACTTTGGCTTCTGAAAACCGACAGTTTGACTCGGCGGGTTTTGCTGATTATCTGAAAAACTGGGTCGACCAGTATCCAATTATATCGATTGAAGATGGTATGGACGAAGGCGACTGGGATGGCTGGAAACATTTTACAGACCTGGTCGGTGATAAGGTGCAGCTGGTTGGTGATGATCTGTTCGTAACGAATACCAGTATTTTGAAAGAAGGCATCGATAAGAATATTGCGAATTCAATTCTGATTAAGGTGAATCAGATCGGTACATTAACTGAGACGCTCAATGCGATTCAGATGGCTACGGATGCAAATTATACTGCAGTTGTCTCACATCGGTCAGGCGAAACAGAAGATGCAACGATTGCCGACATCGCAGTTGGTACATCCGCGACACAGATTAAGACTGGTTCTTTATCCCGTTCTGACCGTATTGCTAAATACAACCAGCTACTGCGCATCCAGGAAGAACTGGGATCAGATGTCAGTTACCCCGGTAAAGCAGCATTCAATATCTTCTGATCTCTGGGACTCAGGAGTATCGCTTTGGCGCGGGATTCTTCCACTTCGGTTAGAATCCCGCTATGAAACTCTACGGCATTCTTCTTCTGATCCTGTTACTGGTTCTTCAGTATAAGTTCTGGTTTGAAGAGGGCGGCTATTTTCATAATCGTGAATTACAGCTGCAACTGGCGCAGGCAAAAGCTGATAACGATAAATTGCGAGAACGTAACCGTGAGCTGGCGCGCAAGATTATCCTCGTTAAAGAGGATATGAACGAGATCGAGTCATTGGCAAGGCAGAATCTGGGTATGATTAAAGAAGGTGAAAAGTATATGTTCATTATCAAAGACGATGAACAACCTGCTCAGAAACAAAACGTTAATCAGGGCAGTATTCCGCAATGAATACGTCTGAGTCAGTCTGGGGCATTATTCCTGCTGCTGGTGTTGGCAAACGAGTTGGAGCAGCGATACCAAAACAATACCTGGAATTGCATGGCAAGTCAGTCCTTACCTGGACGATTGAACGACTTCTCGGGCTCGAAAACATTAAGTCAGTCATTGTTGCTATATCTGATGGAGATGAATATTGGCCAGAATTACCAATCTCGTCGCATAGCCGTGTGCAAAAAGCGGTGGGTGGTGCAGAGCGCTGTTATTCCGTTCTAAGTTCTCTTAATAGTCTTTCGGGTAAGGCTGGAGAGAATGATTGGGTTCTTGTGCATGACGCAGCCAGGCCTTGTGTACGTACCATCGATATCCTGAAACTACTCGAACAATGCCGTGAAACAAACAACGGTGGCATCCTCGCAATGCCAGTCAGAGATACTATGAAACAGGCAAATAACACGCAGAATATTGAGAGCACTCTAGATCGTTCAACGATGTGGCATGCTTTAACACCTCAGTGCTTTCGTTACTCGGAATTAAAGTCCGCCTTGAATAATGCGCTTGAGGATGGTTTTGAAGTTACCGATGAGGCATCAGCAATGGAATATGCAGGTCAAAAGCCGCAACTCGTCGAAGGGCATAGCGATAATATTAAGATTACAATGCCAGAGGATGTCTCATTGGCATCTTATTTCCTTCAACAACAGGATGCAGAATCATGATGCGTGTCGGACAGGGATATGATGTTCATCGCTTCGGTGATGGTGATTCTATTATTATCGGTGGTGTTTCAATCCCCCATGAGCACGGACTTATCGCGCATTCTGATGGGGATGTATTGATTCATGCGTTATGCGATGCATTACTTGGCGCAGCAGCACTTGGAGATATTGGGAAACATTTTCCAGATACCGATACTCAGTACGCTAACGCGGATAGTCGTCAATTACTTCGTCATGTTACGTCACTTATTGAAGGTGAGGGCTATACAATTTCAAATGTCGATCTGACGATAGTCGCTCAGACCCCAAAAATGGCACCATATATTGACGATATGCGTCGTAATATTGCTCAGGATTTATCTCTTGAGTTCTCTCAGGTGAATGTGAAAGCCACCACGACCGAAAAGCTCGGTTTTGAAGGTCGCAAAGAAGGCATTGCCGCTCACGCTATTACGCTTATTTCAAAATAATTATGTTTGATATTTATTCAGCTGCCAGGGCTTTTGGAGAGCCTCCTGTCCGTGGTCGTTTACGTGCAACGCCGAAAGATTTTCAGGTCGTAGAAATCCCAGCATTTACACCTTCTGGCGAAGGTGAACATGTCATATTGACTGTTCGTAAGACAAACAAGAACACTCAACAGGTGGGCAAAATGATTGCGCAGCTTGCGGGTCTACCTCAATCAAAAGTCTCCTGGGCAGGCCTGAAGGATCGACAGGCAGTTACCGAGCAATGGTTTAGCGTTCATATGGGAAATACTGAAGAGCCAGACTGGCATGAACTCGATTCAGATGACATTAAAGTACTGGAGGTCTATCGGCACCGTAAAAAGTTACGCCGTGGTGTACTTAAAGGCAATCAATTCTTCATACGTGTTACTGATATAGAAGGAGACCTGAACGAGCTTAAAGCACGTTATGAATCTATTCTGGATTATGGTGTGCCGAATTATTTTGGAGAACAACGTTTTGGTTTTAGAGGTGGCAATATTGCCAAGGCCCTTACTATGTTCCGAAATCCTAAGCGTAGGATCAAACGTCATGAAAAAGGGCTATATCTATCTGCAGCACGATCTCTGATCTTTAATGCCGTACTTTCGAAACGAGTTGAGGATAAAAGCTGGGATAAACATCTCGATGGAGATGTTTTCCAACTTAATGGCAGAAGTAGTATTTTTAACGATGATGGTGCTGAAGACCTGTCTAAACGATTAGAGAACTTTGAAATCAATCCCACTGGCCCCCTCTGGGGAAGGGGACAGCTTATGTCCACTGACCGATGCGGAGATCTAGAGACGGCAGTTAGCAATGAGCACGAAGAACTTTGTGCTGGCATAAATCGTTTCGGTAGTAGTCAGGACAGGCGTTCGCTCAGAGTAGAGCCTAAGTTTTTTCAGATGCAGACCGAACAGAATACCATTTCGCTGTCTTTTGAACTTCCAGCGGGCAGCTATGCAACCTCAGTAATTAGAGAACTTGTCGATATAACTTAAAAATAAAATTACTACTTGTCTGTAAGTTACTGATTTATTAGCAAATGTAACCCTTTTATTATCATGATAATGTGCTATATTCCTATAGTATATTATATTAATAAAGTATAACTTGTTGATATTTAACATTATTTATATTTTACAGGCCCCGGGTTATGAATAACTTGAATAAAAAAAAGCTGGTTTTAGCTATTTTTGTTAGCTTATTACCGTCGTCTGTCTTAGCCGTAGATTATTCAGATGGGGCAACGCATAGATGGGGGCCGTTCCGAGTGACTCCGGTCATGGATCTAAAATTGATCACAACAGATAATTTGTATCGCACAAATGGACGACAAACACGAGATACTGCGGCGATACTTTCACCTTCATTGACACTGGCCACAGGTACTCAGAACTTTGACTATACAATTGACCTTAAGATGGAAACAGCAAAATATAGTCGTAATAGTGATGATAACTATGTCGATCTAAGTATAGGTAATCAACTGACTTTTCAAACCTCTTCCCGTGGCAAGTTTGATATAAATCTAGATTACGAAGCTGCGCATGAGGAGCGTGGTACCGGCCGTTCAGAGGCTCAGGTAGTTAACCCTGTTCAGGATGCTGATGAATATAGCATCAAAACCGCAGGTGTGACCTATTCTTATGGACTGCCAAATTCTAAAGCTGGTATTGAATTAAGCCACTCGTACTCTGCATTCACCCCTGAGAATAACCGTTCTCAGACCGCGGCACGTGAACATAATACGAATACAACATCTTTAAAACTTAAATATAAGGTTTTTCCTAAAACCACGCTAATTGCAGAGGGCCGATATGC
>CALODD010000096.1:0-8372 GCA_942491945.1 uncultured Gammaproteobacteria bacterium
AATCAAGTACCGACATATCTATACCCTTTTCTCTAATATGGTTGATCTAAGCCGGTAGCAGCCATACGGCTTTACCGACCAGTTACGGGCACGGATGTTAAATGAGAATTTGAGAGGATTCCAGACACCCTCCCTGAAGGGGATATAAGGCAGCTCTATAGCTAGCCTTCTGAGTCATCCGGCTTAACAGCCTTGATGCCTTTATGGTGGATGAATATACCGCAGCCGTGCTTGCGGCCCTGGCCGATTCCCCGTTCTTGCAGGATAAGTGAGTCAGTTGGGTCGATATCAGCAACCATCAGACTACGTGTTGCAATCTCGCCTTCAGGTGCACGCAGCTTCGTTTGCTTTCCAGGGAGCAGTTTCTTGAAGCGGATATTCATCTGCTTCAGTTCATTAGCGGCAGCCCGCAAAAATTCATTTTCATCATCGTTGTCTTCTGCGACAACATAACGAGAAAAGAGGATATCGCTAGGTACGACAGGCTTTTGAGTGGCAGCACCAATTTCCATGGCATTGCCGTTGATGTCGAGTGATTGGCCGATGAGCGTATGGGTATCTTCAATACGGTGTGTAGGAACACGGATCATCAGGCGTGTACGTTTGGACAGGTAAAGTAGTTCATCGGGTTCTTCTGGCCGCATCCAGCCATTTTGTGATCCGGCCACGTGTATCAGGTGCAAGGCACTGAGATCTTCGTCGTTAAACCAGGGCAGGGCATCTGCTATTGCCAGGGCCAGACCATCCGTATGATCGACGTGGAGACACTGACATTTCAGCTTGAATGAGATGTCGACAACTTTATCCGATTGAGTCGGTTTGCTGCCGTCGTCGTTATCGTCCCAGCTCCAGGGTTCGTTCTCGCTCATGGCTTGACCTCAATATAAGTGTAGACGCTGTTTATTGGTCCGGTATTTCGGCCTGAAGTGCATCGCGATCAAACCACCAGTCTTCCTGTACCAGTACATCTATGACATTACGCAGGCGTACCAGAAACTTGGCAGGGTCATTCAGTTCCATTTTCTGGAACCAGAATTCAAATTGTTCCTGTGATTCGACATCGCTGTGTCGGCGGGCGACATTACCGAGCATCTGATTAGTGAAAAACACGAGTTTTTCGTGTTTCTCTTCGGGGGCACGTACATCCGCAATATAGCAGGCGGTTGCAGCTGCCACGGCAGCGCCATCAGCATCGTCCGGAGTTTCATCAATGATGTGCTGTAGCATGCCAATCGTCAGTTCTGGGTCGATTGGGAAGGTAACAGCAAGCCATACACCCATACCTAAGGCCGCTAGCGATGGTTCATCCTGTTCTGTCAGGAATAAAGCGTCACAGGCATCTACTGCTCCTTCGTAGTCTTTTTGTGCCATATAGGCATCAAATATTTCGCGGGCCAGACTCCATGCTTCTGTTTTTCGGTCCAGTTCCGTGAGCAGTCGGGTTTTTTCCAGATTAATACGTTGGCGCTCTCTGGTTTCGAGAAGGTTGGATTTCAGACGGTCTTCAATAGCATCAAGGCGAGCCTGAGCTGTTTCAGACGATGTCATCATATCCTGGGATATCAAAGCATCGGGTAGTTGATCTAAGGGATTGTCGATATTCATGTGTTAGCCCCGATTGGGTTCGTAGAATGCCATTTCCAGCTGGTCTTCCCAGTCTTCCGGGGTGTCTGGAAACGGTGGTTTTAAATCGATACGGAAATGGATTTCTCCATCCAGCGCTTTCTGCGTGATCAGTTTTTTGAGTTGATCAAAGTCTTCGAGTTGAAGATTTTGTAGCAGTACTTCACTGAGATTAAGCATCGTCGATGATCCTGGTCGAATATGGTCAGGGATTTACACGGTCATAGTAACGCGCGCGGTACATAACCCGCGGTGATTCTGCGCTATCTGTAAATGCACTGCGATTATGCAGTACGTTATTGCAAATAAGCCCATCACCTCGATTTAAACGGAGGCGGAGGATAGAGTCCGTATTGCTATTGAGCAAGTCCCCCAAGAGGGAGAGGGCTTCCTGTGTCAGGGTATCCTGTTGCCACTGAATATAGGTTTTGCGCTGCGTATAGCGCATATCCAGTGAGCCATCGACGGGGTGAGTTGAGAAAACCGCGCTGGGTTGTTTTGGTCGAATCAGCTTTTCATCTTCATATGTTGCTGGGATTGTCAGGACATCGGTAGCGGATAATGCCTCACAGATGCGCGGATCGTGTTCTTATAAGTGGATATACGCTAGTTCTGGATTGAGAAGCTGGTTTTCACCACCATCGGCTGCTGGTTGCTGGCAGTAGAGCGTGAAGGCATAAATGCTTTTCTCTGGGATGTTGTAATAGCCATCGGTGTGCCAGCCCAGGCCTCGATTGGTGTAGGGGATATATTCACCTCGCCGCCCTTTATCAATGACACGTAATTCGGATATGGCGTTTTCATCGGCGTACAGATTGCTATCCAGGCGTTGCAATCCAAGTTGCTGACCGAGCTGGCGTAGTGCCAGCGAATCAAACTGCTCCGGGTTCTCAATATGAAATAGCGCCATATTATGACTTTGGATCTGCTGTAGCAGGTGTTGTTCCTCTACTGAAGATAGCTGCTCAGGCTTGCGTATTAGTGTTGGTTCAGGCGGTTCATTCAGCGCGGCCACACGGGCATCGCGCCAACTGGCATAGCCTTTATATGGTGGACGATGGTATGGATGTAACACAGGTTTAATATTCACTATTAATTTATGGTTGACGGCGTTTGATCTCACGATTAAGGTGCGCGGGCTTATCTGGGCGTGAAGACAAGATATTGTTACCAGTTTGCTGCACCGCAGCTAGATATGCCAATTTCGTACTGCGCGATATAGGCATAAAACTGGCACAAATCAACCCCTTATCTCTTTCGGGATAGCAGGGTATGACCCTCCCCCCCATTGGTGAGGATTCTTAATTTTCCCCTCCTCAGATAAGCTATACAGATATTCGCATAAGTACGCTTATGCGGTAGGGATCATGGGATCTGCAATGTTGTGGGTCTCGGAAAAAAATATTAGCCAACACGAAAACGTTAGGAGAAGCAAAATGGCGATAGAGCCCCGTAAGACTCCGATGCTGGATCAGCTTGAAGAAGGACCTTGGCCAAGTTTTATTACTGGTATCAAGCGTCTTCGTGATCAGCATCCCGATCAGCGTATCAATGAAGTCACTAATGACCTGTTAGGTCAGTTAGAGCATTCATATAATACTCGCCTGGGTTACTGGAAAGGCGGTACAGTTTCTGTATTCGGTTACGGCGGCGGCATCATCCCTCGCTTCTCAGAAGTCGGTGACATGTTCCCTAAATCACGCGAATTCCACACGCTACGTGTACAACCACCTCCCGCAAACTACTACACCACTGACATGATGCGTCAGCTGGCTGATAGCTGGGAGAAGCATGGTTCTGGTCTGCAAACCTTCCACGGTCAGACGGGTAACATCATGTTTATCGGTACATCTACTGCTGGTACTCAGCATTTCTTCGATGAAATTAATGCTTACGGTTGGGACCTTGGTGGTGCCGGCCCTTGTGTTCGTACAGCGATGTCCTGTGTTGGCGCAGCGCGCTGCGAACAATCCTGTGCAAATGAGCAAAAGATTCACCGTCTGCTGGTTAACAACTTTGTAGATGACGTGCATCGTCCTGCGCTACCTTATAAATTCAAGTTCAAGGTTTCTGGTTGTCCTAACGACTGTCAGAACGCAATTGAACGTGCTGATATGGCTGTTATTGGTACATGGCGTGATGACATCAAGATCAAGCAAGACGAAGTTAAGGCTTTCGTTGGTGCAAAAGGTCGCCAGTATGTTATCGATAACGTCATTACTCGTTGCCCAACTAACGCAATTAGCCTGACTGACAGTGATGAGATCGTTGTTGATAATCGTAACTGTGTAAGGTGCATGCACTGTATTAACGTTATGACCAAGGCGCTGTCTGTTGGTGATGATAAAGGTGTCACTATCCTGATGGGTGGTAAACGTACACTGAAGATCGGTGATCTGATGGGTACCGTTATTGTTCCTTTCATGAAGCTTGAAACTGAAGAAGATTACGAAGGCATTGTCGAGCTGGCTGAAGAGACTATCGACTTTTTCGCTGAGAACGCACTTGAGCACGAGCGTACTGGTGAGATGATCGAGCGTATCGGTCTGGTTAACTTCCTCGAAGGCGTTGGTGTTGATGTTGATCCAAACATGATCAGCAATCCTCGTCAGTCTAGCTACGTTCGTATGGACGAGTGGGACGCTGAAGCTGAGAAGTGGTTCGAGCGTAAAGCCGAAGAAAAGTCTGCTTAATTAAGTAGTCTCCACCCCATTTGTATCTGTCTTATGTCCCCGCATGAAAATGCGGGGAACATGAGCACTATTATCTGAGATTTTCGGAGAAAAAGATGTCTGAAAAAGCTAAGCCACGTATGCCGATTGAATCTGGTTGTCCAGATGGTTGGCAGTACATGCACCCTGCAATGCGTAAGAACTACGGCATGTGGGATTATCATGATCGTCCTCGCCCAGGTGTTCTTCACCACGTAGCGAAGTCTGGCGATGAAGTCTGGACTGTTCGTGTGGGTACTCAGCGTATCCTCGACGTGTTCTCACTGCGTACACTGATGGATATTATCGATCAGAAAGCAGACGGCTATGTTCGTTTCACGATCCGTTCAAATATTGAAGTGACAGTTACTGAAGAATCTAAAGTCGCACCTCTGATTGAAGCGATGGAAGACGCTGGCTTTGTTGTTGGTGGTACAGGTCCTTCTGTTACTACACTGTCACACACACAGGGCTGGTTGCACTGTGACATCCCTGGTACTGATGCATCAGGTGTTGTTAAGTCAATGATGGACGAGCTGATCACTGAATTTAAGGCTGAGAATATGCCTAACCGTGTTCATATCACGACTTCTTGCTGCCAGATCAACTGTGGTGGTCAGGGTGATATCGCGATTAACGTTCAGCACACTAAGCCACCTAAGATTAACCATGATCTGGTTTCTAACGTCTGTGAGCGTCCTTCAGTTGTTGCTCGTTGCCCAGTTGCTGCGATTCGTCCTGCAATGGTTAACGGCAAGCCTTCACTGGAAGTTGATGAGAAGAAATGTATCTGTTGTGGTGCATGTTTTCCTCCTTGTCCTCCAATGCAGATCAACGACTCTGAGCACACTAAGCTGGCTGTATGGGTTGGTGGTAACCACTCTAATGCACGCTCCAAGCCTACTTTCCAGAAGCTTGTTGCTGCGGGAATCCCAAACAATCCACCTCGTTGGCCAGAAGCCACTGCGATTGTTAAGCGTATCCTTGAAGCATACAAATCTGATGCGCGTGACTGGGAGCGTATGAATGACTGGATCGAGCGTATTGGTTGGCCACGTTTCTTCGAAATGACTGATCTTCCATTCACGAAGTTCCATATCGATAACTGGCGCGGTGCTCGTCAGAGCCTGAACTCTTCAACTCATATCCGCTTCTAATTGGGGTTGTTGTAATGAAGTTGACTATTCAGGTAAACGAAGGACCGTACCAGCATCAGGCTTCTGATTCTGCCTACAACTTCGCCAAAGCCGCAGTGGAGAAAGGTCACGAGATTTTTCGTGTCTTCTTTTACCACGATGGTGTGAATAACGGTACACGTCTGACGACGCCTCCACAGGATGATCGTCACGTTGTGAATCGTTGGTCAGAGCTGGCGAAAGACAACAATATCGATCTCGTTATCTGTGTTGCTGCGGCTCAACGCCGCGGCATCGTCGATGACGGCGAAGCTGAGCGTAATGGCAAGGATGCTACCAATATCGCTGATGGTTTCCGTATTTCTGGTCTTGGCCAGTTGATCGAAGGTGCAGTTGAGAGCGACCGTACAGTCGTTTTCGGCGACTAGGAGGCGAATATGTCTGAAGTTAAAAAAATGATGTATGTAAATCGCCGTGCACCTTACGGAACGATTTACGCATGGGAGTCACTGGAAGTTGTACTGATCGGTGCGGCTTTTGATCAGGACGTAAGTCTGGCATTCGTCGATGATGGCGTTTTTCAGCTGACCAAAGGTCAAAATACCGAAGCGGCTGGTATGAAAAACTTTTCGGCGACTTATGCAGCTTTGGGAGATTACGAAGTCACGAAGATTTTCGTGGAAAAAGAGTCTCTTGAAGAGCGTGGTTTAACACTCGACGATTTACAGCATCTGATCTGGGAAGATGAAGATGATGACTGGGCAGAGCGTGATTCGATTCAGCTCGTAAGTCGTGCGGAACTAGCTGATGTGATGTCTGAGCAAGACGTCATGTTTAATTTCTAAAGGAGTGATTTAGATGTCTATTCTACATATTGTGAATAAATCTCCTTATGAGAAAAACAGCGTTACTAGAGCTGTTGGTTACGCTAAGGATGGTGACACAGTGCTATTGATTGAAGATGCTGTCTATGCGGCGGTTCAATCAGGTTCGGCTTCAGCACAGCTTGACGGCCACGATGTGGCTGTGATGGGTTCTGATCTTGCTGCTCGTGGTATTGCTGAAGATAAGCTTGCCGATGGTATTAGTGTTGTTGATTACGCAGGTTTTGTTGATTTAGTTGAAGCGAAAGATTCAACGCAATCCTGGCTTTAATTAGTACGAACAATTGTTCAATTTTCTAAATATTTAGTGGAGAAATAAAATGCCTATCGAAGTAAACGGTAAGTCATTGGAAGTCGATGAAGAAGGTTATCTGTCTAATCTGAACGAGTGGGAGCCAGGTGTAGCTGACGTTATGTCTAAAGAAGATGATCTGGAACTGACTGATGATCATTGGGACATCATTAACTTCCTGCGTGAGTACTATGAAGAGTATCAAATTGCTCCAGCAGTACGTGTACTGACTAAAGCAGTTGGTAAAAAACTGGGTAAAGAAAAAGGTAACAGCAAATACCTGTACGAGCTGTTCCCATATGGCCCTGGTAAGCAAGCTTGCCGCTACGCCGGTCTGCCTAAGCCAACTGGCTGCGTATAACTCTATACGTTTAGTTATTCCCGGCTAGTAGCTTTTTCGCTACTAGCCGGTTTTCCAAGAATTTTGAGTTTTTGAGGGTGATACCTTGTCGTATTTTTTCGCCATATTACTTTATGTCTCATTAGGCGTACTCCTTGTAGGGGTAGCGCTGAAGATACGTCAGTACTGGAATACTCCAGCACCGTTGAAAATTCCTACTATGCCTGCTCCTGTAACACAGGCAGGCGTGGTTTTCCGGATGTTCAGGGAAGTGGTCTTCTTTGAAAGTCTGTTCCGTTCTACAAAGTGGACATGGATGTTTGGCTGGATGTTTCACATGGGTCTGGCATTAGCATTTGTTCGTCATCTTCGTTATGTGATGGATTCTGATTTTATTCTCTGGCCATTAATCAATAACTGGCCGGTTCAGTTTGCTGGGCAATATGCCAGCTTCATGATTTTAGGTGGCTTGCTTGGTTTATTGGCCCGTCGTATTTTCGTTGATCGCGTACGTTATATCTCTGCGCCGTCCGATTACCTGATGCTGATCCTGTTACTGGTTATTACCGTCAGCGGTATCCTGATGAGCTTCCACATCACACCGATTGATGTGACTGCATTTAAAGATTTCATGTGGGGTTTAACTGCATTTGAATGGGCGAAATATCCTCTACCAGATGGTGTTGTCTTAATGATCCACCTTGGCCTCGTTGCTTTGCTGGCGCTTATTTTCCCATTTAGCAAGTTGCTACATGCGCCGGGCATATTCTTTAGTCCGACACGTAACCAGGTCGATAATCCGCGTGAAAAACGCCATGTTTCAGATTGGGCAAAGAAGCTCGAATCTTAATTAGTATTTATATTTAGGATAGACATAGATGGCCAAGCCCGATTTTGAAATCCCTGAGTTAAAACTCGATACAGAAGTACCTTCGGTTAAAGAGGGTACGATGGCGCATAGTTCGCCGTTTATCGCCAAGCCGGCTCATCAGGAGCCACTGAATTTTCCTGGTGAATTAGTCGATGATTGGCATGATCGTGCTATCGGGAAGATGGGCGACTTGCTGGGTAAATATCGCTCATTTCAGGTTTATCTCGATTCTTGTGTTAAATGCGGTGCCTGTACTGATAAGTGTCATTACTTCCTGGGCACGTCTGACCCGAAGAATATGCCAGTTGGTCGTCAGGATCTGTTGCGTAAGGTCTATCGCCGTTATTTCACTTTCGCGGGTAAGTACTTCCCATGGCTAGTTGGTGCGGAAGATTTGACGCGTGAAACACTGGATGACTGGTACAGTTACTATCATCAGTGCTCTCAGTGTCGTCGTTGTTCTGTATTCTGCCCTTATGGTATTGATACAGCAGAAATCTCCATGGCGGCTCGTG
>CALODD010000097.1:0-34730 GCA_942491945.1 uncultured Gammaproteobacteria bacterium
AAGCAACTAGCTAATCAGAATTTCGACTACAACATACCGTACTTTGTCAGCAGCTAATCTACCGTATTGCCATGATATCGGCATCGGTTTCCATGCCGAATACGGCATTGATACAATTAGAAAATCGATGAATTTGGGTGATTCATTGCCCTAGTTTTCTACCGCACCCGGTCCCGACGCGCGAGATGCACGTTTACGGTTTTAGGGCCGATTGGGGTGGGCATTCCGAGGCGGCGGCTGGTGCATGAGCTTACCGTGGCGGCGTATTTATTAGCTTCGCGAGGGTGGGGGCAGCAGAATGGTGCTCCAGGGACTCCTATTGAGGCCGAATGCGGCGCATAGCGCGACAAACCAAATACCGCGTGCTCGCCGACAGAGTCGAGGATTTTTATCTCGTTGCCGTGGGCTTCGTCGTATCAAAAGTAATTCAGATCATCAATACCGTAGGTCGTGTCGAGCATAGGATGCTCTGTCAAACTGTTCGTTCAGGTCGAGACACAACTTCCGGATCGGTAGCCCAGGGGAACAACAGAATAATCGGCTTTGAATTTCTGAACGTCTCGGGTGAGGGTGTCCTGGAAATAGTAACATCGCCGCAGGCGTAGATATTGCCAGCGTGTTTGCAAACTCACAGCCGATGGTGCGATGGCTATCGAGATCGATACCGATATTCTCAAAGTTCGGGCGCCTACCGAGCGAGCAGGTATCGAATTGACATCGAATTCGCAGATCAATTGTCGCAATTTACCCCGCCTTCGGCCTGAAAATTTCGGATGGCTTCTGAAATCTCACTGTCTTCACGAAATAGGTAAGCTCGCTCCACGTTGAACCTGTGTTACCTGACTGCCAAGTCGCCGGAATGACTACCATTACCGATAGCCGCCGCGCTATAACAGTGTGTTGACCACGCAAAATTTCCAGATGGTGTCCGATGAAGTGGGTCGATCTCCTCTATGGCCAAGCGTCTCGGCACATAGTGTTGCGCACCAGCAGCAATAATGGAGCGAGTGTCGTTGCCGTAAGTTGACTACCAAGTCCAAAATGCGTCACACAATCAACGCCAAGTTTTTGCTTACCGACAGGACATATGGCCGGCATGTGCAATGCGATCCACGACCCAGCTGTCAATTTCATACGGGCGCGGCATGTACTTGTAGGCCGAGCGAATTAATGCTTTAGAAGGGGACACAGCCGGTAGGCAGTCGCCACCATCTGGTGTTCTTCAATCAATATGGCTGCAGCGACGTGGCGCACTCGACAAGCGCTGCGCCTCGCACCGTCAAATTTTGTTTATCCCAGCCTTTGTAAACGCGCTGTGCCTTGACGACATCGAGTACCTCGAGCACAAGGGAAGATGCCGTTTGGTCCCGTGAAGGCGATGATTAATGTTGGAGAGGGCTGCTCCAGTTTCGTTCCCGCGCTGATGATGTAGCCCAGCAAGCATTACCATCATTGACCGTCCATCGTTTTGATTAGACCCATGAGCAGGTTCGATCATGAAGAAGTGGTATGGAACCAGCCGCAGAGCAAATAAATATCGCACCGTCTTTCTATCTCGCGACTAATTGCGGTTAATCTAGAGCCAAAATCGTTGTGACACCGTCACCAAGACAAAGCGTGCAAACAGGAAGGCACTAGTAGACGAAACCGTACTCACTCAACGAGCGTCATGATGGGGCGGCACCCGGTAATGAGAGCGCGGTTACCAGAACATTGTGCATGCGCCAATGTTGGTGTCCTCATTCAGAGGCTTGCTGAGCTTTGATGTAGGGAAAGCTTGTTGCAAATCGGAAACGAAAAACGAAAGCAATCAAGCGCAGCAAGCCATGAGCAGAATGGTCTTTTTAGTATTCATGATTTGTTATCAGGTTTTATCAGACAATGTTGTTTGCCAGTGTGCCCCGTTCTTCTCCAATTTTCTGCGCCACCTTCCAGTAACGGCAATACCCCGTCTTTAAAATCATGGATTGTCTGGACACGTCAGGCATTACCACGACGAACAGAAATAATACTGACGTCTCGTTTCGCACATGTTCTTCTATGCGTTTATCAACTGCATGTCGCTCTGCGCAAAGTGGCACGCGCGGCGGCGACGGCAATTCGGGATACACGCGCCGCATAGTTACGGAAGTAGCCAATGCGTAATATCATTGCGGTTTTTCCGCACGGACTAATGGCCGGCATCTCCATGACTTCCAGTGTTGCCAGCATCATGTTGGATTCCAGTTTTCACCAGGCAATTGGCACTTTCCAGTTCATCCAGTCTCCGTTCTACCCGCCGCATTGATGTGATGACCTTTTGCCGCCGGATGTCTGCGTACGCAGTACGGATGTTTGTGTGGCGTCACCATATAAACAATGCTCTCCCCGCTTACAGTTTCTCTACGAATATGGGTCAACATCAAGTCGACAAAATTGCTCTCTGATGAGCGAAGACAGGTTTGTCCAACGCCCATTGGCCGACCACAGATGACGTGGTTTTTTTAACGAGCGGGACGCATGAAAACATTTTCGTCTACCTTTCGATATGAGCGGCCAAGTTGACGCTTGGTGATTAGCCATTTTATCAAAATTGGCGCAATATGATTGCGGCAAGAATAGTCTGGTTGTCTTCGAAAACGGAAATTAGTTCACGATTTGGGTTAGTGCTAATAACGCAAAACCAATTCGTCAGTTCTGAGCACATGGGGTTCGTGTATAAGCATTCTCATACTCCATGGCCTTACTAAGACACGGCTTACCACCGACTAGCACGATAAACAGTACGAGTGGCGGACGTCAGGGATTAGTCGTCGTTGTATGCCGATGGTAACAACAAAGTCCCGCGGAAGGGGTATATCACCCACCTGATGGCGATTAATTCAGATTCGCCGAGCATGTGATCTCCGGCCAGAAAGCGCCCATGGCGGCACCAGGCTCAGCACAATGGATTATGCCAGTGCAATGAACAGCACGGTCAGAGTGAATAACTCGGCAGAATGCTGATGCCATTGGCATGGAAGATAGGCCGTAATACCCAGCGTCCTAACTAACAAGAATGATGGCTTCTTGCCATGCGAATGCGGGCGAGCCAACACCATTGTCGCCTGCCTGCAAGAATGGGGATAACAACTCTAGGCATCGACGCTGGGATCCTGCCTAGGGCACTAATCTACGAGACCGTGCGCGACTGCACTGCGAGTTGCTCTGGCAACAATAGTCGTAGATGATAGTGTGATGTCGTCGAGACCGGGGTAGGCAATGCCCATACCTGTGAGAATGTTCGCCGACCAAGCACAGCCATGGTGAGTTGGTGATTGAAAACTCATGGCCAATGGAAAAATGTGCTGAAAACGACACATCTCGGCAAGAACATACGAATCGAATGTTGGTTTTCTCAATGCCCATGGCGCGTGGGGCCTATTAGTGGCAGGCCAACTCGCCGCAGCAGATAACCAGGGCAATGCAGCAATGCAAGTACGATATACAATGTTTTCGACCATATCCACTCGTAGAAGCTACAGGTGCAAGCGTCTCTAGATAACACCGGTTTGATTACAAGTACCGTAAATGCTAAAAGTAGTTAGGATGGAGCGATTTTCTCAAGTATCAGGAAAACTACAGCAGCGTATGAGCTTGCTTTCACCGCCCAGTTTTCGCAAGTTTCGCATACAAGCTGCTCTCCTCGTAGTTTTTTCGTTGTACCTGGATCGGTGGTAAGGGCGCGTATTACCGTAAGTTTGCAGGGGTAGCGACCGCCAAAACGTTGTGGCTAGCGTTTGCCACTAGTGATGTTATTGGTCGTGCTGTTGTTTGCCACATGACAGCACAATTTTGTTGTTTGATATTGTCGTCTCGTTACTGATTTCGGCTTGCTGTTATTCACAGGTAGTCTTTAAGGCGTGCTCTACCGTGAGCTCCCAACAGGTATTCGGGAATACAATATCAATCTGAGCGTGGTCGCATTGCATTTACTTGGTGTGCTCCAGATGTCGCGGCATCGAATATCTCGCAGTCAGTACAGATGGGTCTACCGGACGTCAAGGTTTCCCGCCAAGTTGTGGTTTTCCTGATATCGGCAATGTGCCAATACGCTCCATGAAGTGTCGCACCGGCATGTTTTTCAGTGACGATCAAAATTGGTTTTAATTGCCGCTATTTCGGTGGTGAAATAGTGTTGGTATTGACCTCACAGTTTCCGACTTCGGTGGTGCACTTGGTACCGGTCTTGGTCTCGGTTTCCACGTACGAGTGAGCGGCAACAAGCCAGGGGATTTACCAAGTACAAAATTCTTGTGTCTCGAGATCGTGATGGGGTGGAAATATACCCAATGAAAATCTGGCTCTCACAGAGGTGACTCAACTCGGAGTTATTTTTGACAGCTGTTCGTCTTAAAGTGCCA
This sequence comes from uncultured Gammaproteobacteria bacterium, assembly GCA_942491945.1. GTDB lineage: Bacteria > Pseudomonadota > Gammaproteobacteria > JAJDYQ01 > JAJDYQ01 > JAJDYQ01. The sequence goes on from CALODD010000097.1 coordinate 4,383, forward strand.
GTGACCATCGGGGCTATCAGGACGATCCAGAACACGTGGCAGCTTCCGTGAGCAGCCCAGGGTATTGAATGACCCACCGGCCACGCGGCTGATGGGTTTTGCTGACAGTGGTATTATCTAGAAGCTCGCGTGATATCAGATCCGGTGACGGGTGTTGGCCACGTGTTCGTTCAGATATATCTGCGCCAGGAAGCAAATATTTAAATTTCCTTATTCTCAACGTGAAATCGTGATTTGATACTGTGTCAACTTCATTCCCGTCACGTTTTACCTCTATCAAGTCCCACTGCTCGATATCTTCATCAAATGTTCTTTTCAGCACGTTTTGTTGAAGGGCCGCAACACGATGGGTTGAAATTTCGGCAAGTTGGCCAATGGCCCCACGTGGTATAGTTTTCTAAAAGAAAATTGAAAAAAACGATGGTCGAGCTTGAGCCCAGAGATGGATGATGCGCCAGATGATAATCGCAGTGTTTGAGCGGCCGAGAATCGCTGACGCCTACGCGTCGAGCGGTACATACCAACACGCGCAGTATTGACCGAAACGCCCAATACCAATCCAGATGAGTTTCATTTTAATAAGCCTTTTTTGAAAAAAGAGATTCTTTGGGAGTACTACTGGGGCAGAATTGTCGCTTGTTACGGGTTCCAAAATTCTCGTTTTTCCAGGTGACGTCACTGCATTCTTGTGTAGTAGAGCCGGAAGAATGTCAGAACAGTTTTTATTGGTAACTCATCGATATCTGGGAGTTTTCTTGTCCAGGTAAAAATATGGGTGTCGGCGCGGAGGTGAAACAACCAAGCGTTATTTTCAAAAAAATCCCAACGATGCTGGATATCCACGAAATTTCAGTGGAGCATAATGGCGGAGATATCTCGCCACCGTTTTACAGATCCCGAGAGTTGGGACTTATTGATTCGTCTCATCATAATGCTCAAACTTACAATCTCTCTACAGTCAGAGTTCTAGCTCATATTGGTCGACAGATGCAAAATTGCTCTGAAATACATCATGGAAAACGGGATTGGTTGCCGATGTGCCGGGTGCATTCTCAATTTCTCCGGCAGAAGCGGCGACTAAATGATATTTATTCGAATTTCGAAGTCGATTCGATTAGTGTCGGTCAATTGTCATGTAGAATCACGTTATGGCTTCATACGACATTATTGCGAAGAAAACGGATGACAGTTGAAGTAGAGCATCTACGAAAAACTGCATATCTGGCGGAGTACTCACGCACAAATTTCCATCGGGGATACGCCTCATCTCGGTTGTAATTCGAGCTACCTGGTGGCGGTATCTCCACTTCAATAGCGAATTACGTAACCTTGGTTTTACCAGGTTGGAAAACGTGACATTTTCATAGACACCCTCGTCACGTTTTTCCAACCTGGTAAAGCCAAGGTTACGTAATTCGCTATTGAAGTGGGGTACCGCTACACCGGGTGCTTTTCGAATTACAACCTTAACCGAGGCTTCAGGGTCAGTATCCTTGATGGGAATTTGTGCGTAGTAGCACACCTCCGCCCAGATATGCAGTTTTTTTACTCATGGAATGCTCTACTTCAACTGTCATCCCGTTTTCTTCGCAATAATAATCGTATGAAGCCATAACGTGATTCTACATGACAATTGACCCGACTGCTAATCAGGCAATCGACTTCAATACGGAATAAATATCATTTGAGGTCGCCGCTTCGTAAGCCTGGCGGGAGAATGCCGTTAATTCACCCATCACATCGGCCCAGCCAATCCCCGTTAACCATGATGGTATTTCAAAACAGCCTTGCATCTGTCGTTCAACAATATAAATAGAATCTGGCCTGTAGAGAGAAGATTGTAAGTTTGAGCATTATGATGAAACGAATCAATAAGATCCCAACTCTCCTCAGGATCTGTAAAACGATGGCACGACAAGGGGTAATGAATATCTCCGCCATTATGCCTCCACTGAGCATGCTCGATGGGATATCCAGCATCGTTTCGTAGGTAGGTTTGAAAATGCTGCTGGTTAACCGAGGCCCCCGCACCAAAGGCATTATAACCAGCGCCGACACCCGGCATATTTTTACCTAGCTGAGACAGAAACTCCCAGACATATCGATGAGTTACCAGATCTAAAAACTGTTCACGACATTCTTCCGGCTCTACCACAAGAATGCAGTGATAATCTGCAAACGGGAATTTGTTATATAACAAGCGACAATTCTGCCCCAGTAATTCACCCTCCCAAAGAATCTCTTTTTTCAAAAAAGGCTTATTAAAATGAAACTCATCTGGATTGAATGGCTGATGAATCGTTTCGATTTTAATATTACTTGCGCGTGTTGGCCGGTATGAACGCAATTCATTGAACTGTAAACGCCACGATTTCAACTCATTTACTTCGCGTAAGGCTAAAGCAGAAAATCCTTTATTCATCAGCCGCTCAAACACTGCGATATCATCTGGCGCATCATCCATCTCTGAACTAAAGCTAGCCTCAAGCTCATTAAATCGTTTTTCTAAATTTTCTTTTAAGAGCTTATACACTTCCCTGTCATAGGTTGCATTGGCCAACACCAGGATAAAGACACCTAACCCATCGTGTTGCGGCATATTTTGCAGCCCTTCAACAAAACGATGCTGAAAAGACATTTGATCATGAAAGATATCAGGCAGTGAATTCATTAATGCAACCAGGACTTGATAGAGGGTAAAGCGAATCGAATGACAGGAATAAAGTTATTTAATTATCTAACATCCTGATTTCACGTTGAGGATAAGGAATTGTAATATTTGCTTCCTGGAAGCCCCTCCAGATCGCCAGATTAATATCTGAACGAACATTATTAACACCCGTCTGCGGATCTGATATCCACACACGAGCTTCTAGATTAATACCACTATCAGCAAAACCCATCAGCCGCGTGGCTACAGGTGGGTCATTCAATACCCTGGGCTGCTCACAGGCTTGCCGCATTATTTCCATCGCCTGTTCTGGATCATCCTGATAGCTGATGGTCACTGGCACTTTAAGACGAACAGCTTTATCGCTATAACTCCAGTTAGTCACCTCTGAAGTAATTAGATTTTCATTGGGTATGAGCGTTTCCACCCCATCACGATCTCGAACAACGATATAACGCGCTCTTAGTTCCTGTACCCAACCAAATCGATCTCCGATGGTGATCACATCCCCTGGCCTGATTGATCGGTCATAGAGCAAAATCATGCCGCTCATAAAATTACTCGCGATACGTTGTAAACCGAGACCAAGACCGACACCAAGTGCACCACCGAAAACTGTCAGAGCTGTGAGATCAATACCAACACTATTTAATGCCACCAGAATAGCGAGCGTTAAAAGAATAATTTTGATCGTCTTACTGAGCGCCATGCGCATACTGATACCGAGGTGCTGCGACTTCATGACCCGATTTTCAATCACGCGTGATAACCACGATGCCAGTATCAGGAAAACCGCAACTGACAGGGAAACCTTGATGACGTCCAGCAAGGAGATCCGCTTATCTCCAATACTGACTGCGAGATCATTCAGTAATGCCGCGACATCTGGAAGCACACCAAGTAAATGCAATGCGACCACGCTCCAGATTGATGTGCTGATGATATTTTCCCAGGCCCTGATTAAGGGGCTCGGCGTATAGGCACGCCTTAAAAGGAATACTGCAATACGAATAACAGCAAGCGAAATCAGTAACGGGACGACAATATCAAACAACCAGGTTGGTTGACTCATGCTTGTCATAATGGCTTTAAACAACAGCACGACCAATAACATCACTAGTGGCAATATCAAACGCTGAGAACCACGTACTGCCAACGTTTTAACAGTCGCTTTACCCTCATCACCAAACTTACTGGTAATACGCGCCCTTATTTTTCGATCAAACGCAACAGCGACTACGAGGGCGGTAGCAACTAATGCGAACTGCAGAAAACTGGGCGGTGAAAGTAAGACTTCATACGCCTGCTGTAGTTTTTCCCACAATGCTGAAAATCGCTCCATCTAACTACTTTAGCATTTATTACTTGTAATCAAACCAGTGTTATCTAGAAATACAATAACAAACGCGCACCTATGGCATTTTTATTGCAGAATATAGCCTCTACTGAGGGTGGATATGGTCGAAAACATTTTATATATCGTACTTGCATTGCTTGCGATGTCGATTGCCCTGGTTATCTTGCTGCGGCGAGTTAACCTGCCACCTATACTCGCCTATCTGTTTGTCGGCATTGCCGTTGGCCCACACGCCATGGGCATGGTGGAAAACCAACATTCGATTCATGTTCTTGCCGAAGTTGGTGTCGTTTTCCTTTTATTTTCCATTGGCCTTGAGTTTTCAATCACCCAGCTCATTGCCATGAAAAAGGCTGTGCTTGGTCTCGGCGGAACCCAGGTCATTCTCACAACACTCGCAGGTATGGGCATTGCCCATACCATGGGTATCAGCTGGGCAGGCGCACTGGTTGTCGGCGGTGCTATCGCACTATCGTCTACGGCTATTGTTGCCAAGCAACTCACCGAGCAACTGGAAATGCAGTCACGCCACGGTCGTCTGGCGTTGGGTGCCCTATTATTCCAGGATCTAGCCGTCGTGCCTTTTCTGGTTGTTATCCCCATTCTTGCAGGCGGAGGCGACAATGAACTCGGTGTTGAGCTCGTATTCGCGCTGGCAAAAGCCATCGCCGCATTCTTACTGTTAAGTGGATTAGGACGCTGGGTATTACGGCCTATCTTCCATACTGTGGCATCAGCACATTCTGCCGAGTTATTCACTCTGACCGTGCTGTTCATTGCACTAACTGCCGGCGCAATCACTCATATGCTGGGCCTGTCTGCCGCCATGGGCGCTTTCCTGGCCGGAATCATGCTCGGCGAATCTGAATATCGCCATCAGATTGAAATTGATATACGCCCCTTCCGCGATGTTTTCATGGGACTGTTCTTTATTACCATCGGCATACAACTTGACCTGACCTTAATCCCTGACGTCTGGCAGCAGGCACTCGTACTGTTTATCGTGCTAGTCATTGGTAAAGGCCTGCTGGTAATGATGCTTAGTAAGGCCATGGGCTATGAAAATGCTGTTGCTGCACGAACCGCTCTGGTCCTTGCTCAGGGCGGCGAATTTGGTTTTGCGTTATTAGCACTAGCCTTAAATCGTGAACTAATTTCCGTCGAAGACAGCCAGGCTATTCTTGCCGCAATCATGGCCAGCATGATTCTCGCGCCAATTTTGATACGAGAGAATGGCAACATCACCAAGCGTCTTTATGGCCGCTCATATCGAAAAGGCAGACAGACCAGAGCCAAAAATATTTTTCATGCGTCCCGCTCGTTAAAAAACCACGTCATCATCGTCGGCTATGGGCGTATTGGACAAAACCTGTCTTCCTTCCTGCATCAGGAGGGCATTGAATTTGTCGGCCTTGATGTTGACCCCGTAATCGTGAAAGAAGCATATGAAGCGGGAGAGCGTGTTTACTATGGTGACGCCACACAAACGTCCATGCTGCGTGCCGCGGGCCTACGGCGAGCAAAAGCCATGGTCATCACATCAAGCGATAGCCATGCGGCAGAAAAGATCATAAAAACTGCGCATGCGAGAAATCCAGATTTACCGGTTATTGTTAGAACGGAAGACGACCTGCATCTGGATGAACTGGAAAGTGCGGGTGCGCACCGTGTAGTCCCAGAAAAGCTGGAATCCAGCATGATGCTGGCAACCCATCTACTGGAAGTCATGGAGATACCGACCGATGAGATCCTGCATCTGGTCGAAAAAACCCGCAGTGATTATTACTATAACTTGCGTGGCTACTTCCATGGCACCCAGCCGGAAAGCGTTGAAGACATCCCGAATGACCACTATCGCCGCCATACCGTTGTACTTGCGCAAGGCGCTTATGCAATTGATAAACGCATAGAAGATTTACATATTGCAGAACGGGGCGTCAGTATTATTTCTGTTCGTCGTGGCAATATACGGGGCGATGATCCAGACCAATCCATGATTTTAAGACAGGGTGATGCCGTGTTACTGGAAGGTGGCACAGAAGAACTGGAGAAAGCAGAAGAACGAATTTTGCGTGGAACCTGAGCAGAGATAACCGGTCTGATTAAAAAACCTGATAACAAATCATGAATACTAAAAAGACCATTCTGCTCATAATCCTTGCTGCGCTTATTGCTTCGTTTTTCGTTTTCGATTTACAGCAGTATTTAAGCTTTCCCTACATCAAAGCTCAGCAAGCCTCTTTGAATGAGTTTTACCAACAACAGCCTGTTCTTGTTATTGGCGCATACTTTCTTATTTATGTTCTGGTAACCGCGCTCTCATTACCGGGTGCCGCTATCATGACGCTCGTTGGTGGTGCAATTTTTGGCACATTAGTAGGTGTCATTATTATTTCGTTTGCTTCTACTATCGGAGCAACAGGTGCCTTCCTGTTTGCACGCTTTGTCTTTGGTGACAGTGTGCAACAACGTTTTGGCTCTAGATTAACCGCAATTAATCGCGGCATAGAGAAAGACGGTGCATTCTATTTATTTGCTCTGCGGCTGGTTCCCGCCTTTCCTTTCTTCATGATCAACCTGCTCATGGGTCTAACGACGATCAAAACGTGGACATTCTTCTGGGTCAGCCAGATTGGTATGCTAGCAGGCACCATCGTCTACGTAGCAGCGGGAACCGAACTGGGTAAACTCGAATCGCTAAGCGGTATCCTGTCTCCAACATTAATCATCGCCTTCACGTTACTTGGCATCTTTCCCTTTATTGCTCGAAAGATACTCGATGTCATCAAGGCACAGCGCGTTTACAAAGGCTGGGATAAACCATCTAAATTTGACACCAATATTGTGGTTATCGGTGCGGGCGCAGCCGGCCTTGTCAGTGCATACATCGCTGCAGCCGTTAAGGCTAAAGTCATATTGATTGAAAAACACCAGATGGGTGGCGACTGCCTGAATACCGGCTGTGTCCCTTCTAAAGCATTAATTCGCTCGGCTAAGTACATGTCGCATATAGAGCGTCATAACGAATTCGGTATCAAAAGCGCCCATGCTGAAATTGACTTTAACCAGGTCATGGATCGCGTACATGCCACCATTGAGAAGATCGAGCCACATGACTCTGTCGAACGATATACAAAACTTGGCGTTGATTGTATCCAGGGTGACGCGACAATTACCTCGCCCTGGACAATCGAAGTCAACGGCGAAACGATTAACACTCGCTCCATTATTATTGCTGCTGGTGCACAACCTTATGTGCCAGACATACCCGGTATAGAAGAGATCGATTACTTCACATCGGACACCATCTGGAATTTGCGTGAATTACCTCAGCGCCTACTGATTATAGGCGGCGGCCCCATCGGCTGTGAACTCGCACAGTCATTCCAGCGACTTGGCAGTCAGGTAACACAGGTTCAACGTGGGCAATACCTGATGCCTCGTGAAGACAGTGAGATTTCAGAAACCATCAAAGAAAAATTTCAGGCCGAAGGTATTGATGTCCGTACGGGGCATAGGCCATTGCGATTCGAGAACAAGCAATTGATCTGCGAATTCGATGGCAAGGAAACAATCATCCAATTCGATACCCTGCTCATCTCGGTAGGACGTATCGCCCGAACTGAGGGCTATGGCCTGGAAAATATCGGTATCGATCTCGATAGCCATCGCACCATCGACACCAATGAGTTCCTACAAACACGCTATCCCAATATCTACGCCTGCGGCGATGTTACTGGCCCCTTCCAGTTCACTCATACCGCCGCTCACCAGGCCTGGTATGCGGCGGTGAACTCGCTGTTTGGATTCAAGAAATTCAAAGCCGATTATTCTGTTATTCCCTGGGCGACATTTACCGATCCAGAAGTTGCTCGTGTCGGCCTGAACGAACAGGACGCCAAGGCCCAGAGCATCCCCTATGAAGTAACGACCTACGGTATTGATGATCTGGACCGCGCGATTGCAGACAGCGAAGCCCACGGCATGGTTAAAATACTGACTGTCCCCGGCAAAGATAAAATCCTCGGCGTCACTCTGGTCGGCGAGCACGCTGGTGATTTAATCAGTGAGTTTGTCCTTGCTATGCGCCACAGCCTCGGCCTCAACAAAGTCCTGGGCACCATTCATATATACCCCACCCTCGCCGAAGCTAATAAATACGCCGCCGGTAACTGGAAAAAAGCTCATGCACCAGCCGCCGCCCTCAGACTGCTGGAAAAATATCATCGCTGGCGTAGAGGCTAACCCACCCCAATCGGCTATTGAATTCAGCCCCTAAAACCCGATAACGTGCGCATCTCCTTCGATCAGGATCGGACCGATGCGTGAAAAACTAGGGCAATGGATTGAATCACCCAAAATTCAATTCTTCATCATTTTTCTAATTATTATCAATGCCATTATTCTCGGCATGGAAACCGATGCCGATATCATGGCTGAATACGGCGATTTACTACTAACTGCTGACAAGGTCATTCTGACCGTATTTGTAGTCGAAATTCTGATTAAGCTAGTTGCTTACCATTGGTCCTTTTTCCGTAACCCATGGAACGTCTTTGATTTTGTGATCGTCGGCATCGCGCTCGTACCATCCAGTGGCCCTCTCAATATCCTACGAGCCCTCCGAGTGCTACGTGTGCTCCGCTTGATTTCCATGGTTCCTCAACTACGAATGGTCGTTGAAGCCTTACTAAAAGCTATACCTGGCATCACATCCGTGGCCGGTCTCATGATGTTATTGTTTTATGTATTCGCTGTTATGGCGACCAGCCTCTATGGCACTGACTTTCCTGAATGGTTCGGCAGCATTGGTGCGTCGATGTATACCCTGTTCCAGATCATGACACTTGAAAGCTGGTCTATGGGTATCGTCCGGCCGGTCATGGATGTCCAGCCGTATGCCTGGATCTTCTTTGTACCCTTTATTCTGATCGCGACCTTCACCATGCTTAACTTGTTTATCGGCATCATTGTCGACACCATGCAAACCATGCATGAAGCAACTCATGAACACGATAAAGAAGAGATCGAAGAAACCATTAATACCGATACTCAGCTTTTACTTCAGGAACTGAAGTCACTGAAAGCGGAAGTCAGTTTACTCCGTCAGGCGATTAAGCAATGAGCGACAAGGATACGTTGCAAATACTCGGCGAGCTGAAAATCGAAATCACTCAACACCCCATGTTGTCCAGCAAGCTGGTGGAATACATAGCCAACGCGGACTCACTGGATCGAGATACAGCACGCGCATTCGCATTGATGTACTACCCACATATATTACGTACCCGCCTCTATCAGGCGAACACTCTGGGTATTACACCTGATGAGAACATACAGTTCGTACTTGCCGATATCCTGTATGACGAATATGGCAATGGTGACGTAGATCGATCCCATATGGCGGTGTATCGAAAGTTTTTATATGCACTAGACCTGACGGATGAAGATATTTCCAACGCCCCAATTATTCCCGAACTTCAGATGTACATCGACGGCATGATGCACCTGACTCAGGGAAAAGACTGGCTCGCTGCTGTTGCAGCCGTTGGTATAGCGAGTGAGTGGCCCATACCGGAACTTTATACGGCATTTGTGAAAGGCTTTAGAACTATTCCGGGCATCACTGATGATGACCTTGAATTATTCATCAGCCATATTGAACTGGATCTGGAGCATTCACGTATGATGGAAGACGCCATCACACCTTATTTAAATAACCCGGACACTCTGGCCAGCATCCGGCGTGGAATAAAACATAATCTGGATGCTCGTGTTGTCATGATGAATGGCATTCAACAACGACTGCCGCATACCACTTGACCTTCAATGGTTAATTCATCATCGTCAGCCTAATGAGCACGAGCGACACAATATTTAATACACCAAGAGGCAAAGCACCTTTTGTCTTTGACGAGGCGGTTGCGAACGTCTTTCCAGACATGATTAAGCGTTCCGTTCCCGGCTACGCCAATGTTATTGCTGGAACAGGGTTAATTGCTGCTGATTATATTCAGAATAACAGTCATGTGTATGATCTCGGTTGCTCTCTTGGTGCTTCAACCTTCGCCATACTAGACACAGTCAATACAGATGAATTTCAGATTATCGCCATTGATAATTCAGAAGATATGCTACAACGCTTACAGAACAATATTCAGAAAGCGAAAAATTCAACTAAGGTCAGCAGTATCTGCTCAGATATACTCGATATAGATATCAGCAATGCCTCAGTTGTCGTTTTAAATTACACCCTGCAATTCATACCACTCGAACAACGCATACCCTTGTTGCAAAAGATTTATAACGGCATGCTTGATAACGGTGTACTTATCCTTTCAGAAAAACTAGCCTTTGATACACCAGAGGAACAACAACGACAAACAGCTTTACATGAATCTTTTAAACGCACACAAGGCTACTCTGAACTGGAAATAGCACAAAAACGAGCTGCACTTGAAAACGTATTAATTCCTGAACCCTATTCAGCCCATCATCAACGATTAACCGATATCGGCTTTCGTGAAACGCAGATGTGGTTCCGTAGTATTAACTTCGCATCGATGATGGCATGGAAATAGTTGATTTCAATCACCTCAATCATATTCTCAAATCGAACAACTTATGGGATTGGGGACATGATCTGGAAGCCATCGGCCGCGACTTTCTAAAAACGAATCCACATGGACGCACACAAATTTGGTTAGATACGATCCAGTCATTCCCGAATCTAGATATTGCCCAACGAGACTTAAACAGCAAAGCGATAACAGTCGCGACAAATCAGAACTTCGATCAACCAGCACTTGAAGATAAATTGAAAAGTATGTTCCCCTGGCGCAAGGGGCCATTCAATATTCATAATATTTATATCGATACGGAATGGCGTTCTGACCTCAAGTGGGATCGACTCGCCGATAAAATTTCGCCACTAACCGATCGCAATGTTCTCGATATTGGTTGTGGTAGTGGTTACCACATGTGGCGCATGTTAGGTGCTGGTGCGCGTTGCACCATCGGCATTGATCCCATGCGCTTATTTGTCGCACAGTTTCAGGCCTTAAGACATTTCATTGGTAAAGATCTGCCGATCTGCATTCTGCCCACTGGCATCGAAGAACTGCCATTTCATACGCCGGCCTTCGATACGATATTTTCCATGGGTGTTCTCTACCACCGTCGTGATCCCGTTGCTCATATCGAACAATTAAAATCACTATTGGCCACCGGTGGCGAGCTTGTACTGGAAACATTGATTATCGAAGAGGACAAACCTGCAACACTTCAACCTGAAGGACGCTACGCCAAGATGCGCAATGTCTATGACATTCCATCTATCCCCTTACTCACAGACTGGATAGCTTCTGCTGGCATGAAAGATATCCGGGTCATTGATATTTCACCGACCACCGAAGATGAACAGCGTACAACTAACTGGATGCCCTTCGAATCACTTAAAGATTTTCTTGATCCTGTTGATTCAACTAAAACTATCGAAGGCCACCCCGCTCCAGTAAGAGCAGTCATTACTGCATCTTATTAATCGTGAGTGTCTTCGATAGCACCATCCGTTTTCCAGAAAGGGCGGTCGTGCGACCAACCATAAAATACGAGATAAGTCGCAATCATTAGCGCAAAGCCAAGAGCCACCCAAATACTCATGTTATGCACCAGAAATATTTCACGACCAAAAGTCAGTGTTGCCATAAACACAAAATGATAGAGCACCATTCGGTGTGATTCTTTCATCAAACGAATACGCGCCATCTGCGTCAACTCGAAACAAATAATCGCGTAAAACAGCTCGGTCGTCAGCACACCTTTAAGCTGTGAAAATTCTTCATAAACCAGGTAGATGCCTTTAATTAACATGCCGAATGCGCCGGCCATGGTTAATAGTGCCGACACCACCCAGAATAGTTGTTCAACCACCTGGAAAATACTGAAAATACGTTCTTTATTCACCATCGTCGCCCACTTTCCGGTTACATGAAAAACAGCCTACCTGATCTTCACCTAATATTGTTAGACTAAAGCCCAATTTATATTAATGATATGTTTCAAACTAATGACTTTCGGTATCCCAGATCGTAATTTAATCAGGATCGTACCCAATGACTGAAAAACGTCATCGCAATGCGCTGCAAGCCGGCTATGACCTGCACTGGTATACCATTCAGGACGTTCTGGGTCAGGGCGGCTTTGGTATCACTTATCTCGCTTATGACAACAATCTAAAACATTCCGTCGCTATCAAAGAATATCTACCGTCGGGTCTGGCGATGCGGGAATCGGATAGTACGATTCAGCCCCTCAGCGAGGAGCATCGAAACGATTACCAGTGGGGTCTAGAACGATTTCTAACAGAAGCTCGGACGCTTACGCAATTTGACCATAATAATATTGTCCGCGTCTTAACTGTTTTTGAGCTCAACCAGACAGCCTATATGGTCATGCGCTACGAGGAAGGTAAAGCACTCGATACCTTGTTACCGAAGGGAGCTACTCTGGAAGAACAATGGCTCAAGCGCATGATAATTCCAATGATTGGTGGCCTGAGCAAAGTCCACGCTGCTGGCTTCATTCATCGCGATATCAAACCAGGAAATATTTTCATCCGTGCCGACCAGTCTCCCGTCCTTATCGACTTTGGCTCTGCCAGACAGGCCTTCGGACAGGAAACACGAACACTAACGGCCATGGTCTCCCCCGGATATGCGCCGTTCGAACAGTATCATTCAAAAAGCGATCAACAGGGCCCCTGGACCGACATCTACGGGCTGGGTGCAACCTTATACCGCGCCACTACAGGACAGGCACCTATCGATGCATTAGAACGTAGCGAAGCCATGTTACGAGAATCCAAAGATAGTTATGTATCGGTTTTTGAATACGCGGATACCAGCAAGTATTCATCTGGCTTTCTCGCGGCCATTGATCACGCCATGATCTTTAATGAGAAAAAGCGTCCTCAAACACTTAAAAGCTGGTTACAGGAATTACAACAGGAACATGCGGAACATGCTGTATCACCAACCACTGTCCCTGCAAAGCCAGTTAAGAAGAAACAATCCATAGAAAAGCAGCCAAAGAAAGAAGCATCTTTTCTCGGCCGCATAATGATGTTCCTGATATTCCTGCTATTAGTCGCCGCGCTCTTTATCGTACAACCATGGCGCGCATTAGAACGGCTCCAGACCAGTAACCCTCCAGCGCCTGCTAATCAGAATACTAGCCTCGGGGCTTTACAATCATCAGACACTGATAACTTGATTCGAGATTATCAACAATCATTACAGAGTGACGCTAACAATACCCAGGCGCAAAGTTCGTTAGCCACACTCGCTGAATACCATGCAGCGTTGGCAGAACAAGCCGCTCAGAACCAGCAAATAGGCCTTGCTCGTGAACACTTCAGAAAGGCAATGGATGCAGCACCTGACGAACAAACTAGAAATGAGGTCAGAACGCTGTTGCAGGATTTAGACCGTCGCTAATAAAGTATCGATGTTAAACAGACTCAATCTTCAACTACGTTTAAATCGAGAAAAAAGCTCGAGCCTTTACCCGCCTCACTTTCATAGCTGATTTTTCCATCCATAGCTTCAATGAGCTGCTTCGTGATGGATAAGCCAATACCTGTACCCTGCACTTTCGTGTTTTCTGCGCCAAGACGTTCGAACGGCGTGAATAATTTATCTTTCATGTCTTCAGGAATACCGGCACCAGTATCCGTTATACTAATTCTTACCATCGAGTCACCATGCCTTTTTGACTGTAACTCAATGAGGCCGTTATTTTTATTATATTTAACGGCGTTACTCAGTATATTGATCACGGCCTGTTTGAGCTTGGTGTAATCTGCATGGACACGCACATCCAGATCAATATCGACTTCCAGATTAATCTGCTTTTCCAATGCAGTCTGCTCAATAAATTTATGACATTTATCCAGCACATCTTTTAGTTCTACAGATTCCATAGATAGACTTAACTGACCGGTTTCAATTTGTGACAGGTCGAGTACTTCATCAACAAGCTGCAACAGATGATGACCAGCATTACTAATATGCTGAACATTTGCCTTCGTTTCTTCATCAACACGGTTTTGCAGTATCAGTAAATCTGAAAAACCAATAATCGCATTTAACGGCGTCCTCAACTCATGGCTCATACTGGACAGGAATTCCGATTTAGCCTCATTGGCTTTTTCAGCTTCTGCTCGAGTTTTATCCAGCTCACGATTTAACTGAATATTATGTGTCGTCGTTCGGAACTGTTCATTTGCCGACCGGATAATGACTGCTGTATAGGTCAGCGCAAGCAGCGCCATAAAAAAATAAGTACCCTGATCATGGGCATAGAATGAATAGACAAATGCGAATGCCTGCAGCCCCATGGAGCCAATCAGGTAATAGATAAACGGCTGCATAATGACAGCCATCGTTGTAATACCTGCTGATGTAATACCGAGTATGACTGCCAGTAGAAATAACTGGCTAAAGAAATCGACATATATGGCTGCAACGACTGAAAGAATGCCCCATACCGTGCCGACCAGAAACAATATAAAGATATAACGAGAAACCCAGAGTCTCTTTTCGTCAGACTCTCCCCTGGGAGGCAAATGGTTGACATGATAAATACGAAAATACGCCGCAAGACAAAGGACGAAAGCCCAGACAATCTGAAACAGCATTGGCAAGCTATCGGTCATCACGAACAGCACCAGGAAACCGGCAATTACGTTGGCAATTGCGCCCTGACGCGTCTGCCTCGCTAGCAGTTCAAACTGTTCGTAATATATCCTCATCTATGAGCCCACTTACCTCAATGAGCTCAACTTACATGGCCTCTTCAGCCAGAGCAAATAATTCAGGTTATTAGATTGTCATTAATCGTAAATGTATATCAGTGCTTTAATCGCGACTTCAGACGGTTTCTTTTGCCTTCGAGTTCATGATAGCGAGACCAGTCATAATCTTTACCTTGTTGCGCTGCTTCAGCGGCTGCATATTTTATCTTGCCCATTTCTTCATACACATTAGAAATCGCCTGATATGCCTGCTTTGACTCGCCGCTAGCATTCGTGGATTTTTCCCAGGCTTTTCTCGCCTGGTTCATATATTGATCACCTGCGGATTTAAAACCATGATCAGATGATTTTTTATGTTTTTTATTGCTGTACTTCTGTTTATGCTTCTGGGCCTTTTGTGAGCGGGCATGTGCCCAATCAACTTTATTCATTAATACATCACGGCGTTTTTCGAGCTGATGGTAATGATCCCAGCTGATATCATCCCAGCGGCCCAGGTCTGCCTTTGCCGCAGCATCGTGCTTAATGCCAGCCATTTCGCGATAGATACCCGATAGCTCCAGATAGTGGCCAATTGCCTGACCTTTTGTGTGCGTCGCCTCTTTGACCGCTTTGGACGCGTTATCTTCATAATCTGCAGCCGCCTTACGAAATTCATCCCCGGGCTTGCCGGACTTGTACTCAGCGACTGCAAGAGCCCCATATAGAGCGAAGCTTGCCAACAATACTATTTGAATAACTTTCACAATAACCCCATCCGTTAAATAACTTTGATGAGGTCAGTATAGAAAGTCAGAGACATTTTTTTGTGAAAGTTTTCTCAATTCGCCCGTATCGCTGTCGAGTTAAAACCAGTGGTATGACTTCCTTCAACAAAAACCACCATCGACTTTCCTTCATGCTTGGCTGAGTACATTGCCTCATCCGCACGAACAATCATATCGTCTAGTGATCGATCCTCTCCTGTCATTTGTATAACGCCGATACTTGCAGAAATAGCAACTTGCTTGCCATCATAATTCACTGGTTTTGAGATCAGCGCATTAAGTAATCGATCTGCAGTAGACAGTGCATTTTCTCTTGCACAACCAGCAATTATGACCACAAACTCATCACCGCCAATTCTGTATACATTATCACCTGTTCTCAAACACGACTTGATACGGTCCGATACATTTTTCAATACTTCATCACCCATACCATGCCCGAACTCATCATTAATACCTTTAAAGTCATCGACATCGATATAACACAGCCAGTTACTTACAAGATCCGAATCGTTACTATCACGCAGGCATTGCGTAAGATCTTCTTCAAACTGCCGGCGATTAAACAAGCCCGTTAATGCATCATGACTGGCAAGATGCCTAAGTTGTCGTTCTGCCTGCGCCTTCATCGAGATATCGTGCAACACAACAACTTTACCAACTTCTTTCCCTGCGACAACCACTGGAGTCACCGTCAACTCGATTTCCCTGAAAACATTCAGCCCAAGCTTGATAGGTAAAGTATGCGTCTTCTCACGAATTTCACATATACCATCAAGAAGCACCTTATCACTGATTTCAGCCAATATATCGGGTAAATACCTGTTCTGGCAGTTATAAAGACTACGACCAAGAATGTTCTCAGCCACTGGATTCATATCTGTAATTCCATTATCAAGGTCACAAATTACTATACCGTCAGGCATCGATTTTAGAGTGACATCTGAACGACGTTTCTCTAATAGTAGTGCTTTATCACTGTCGATTTCATGTCTTATCGACCGGTAACCAATGACAAAAACAATTGCCAGAATGATCACCACACTGATAAGAATTAGAATTTCACTATATCGACGATATTGTTCAGCCTGCCCAATGGCTTCTGATTCTAACCAGCTAAGCGCTTTATCCATTCGAGCATAGAATGAAAATGTTTCATTCTGTAGTTGCACTGCTTCCGTCATCATTAACTGCTGTGCTTCTTGAAGTTGGTCATCTAATGCCAGATCAGCGATCTGACGGTTTAGTAACCCAAGAGGCTGAGTCACTTTATCCTGCTCAAGGACTAACTCTCTTAATGGTCCCTCACCAATCTGATCTAAGACCCTGTTCCGAGAAATAATAAATTCCGTGCCTCTTTCATTGAATATTGTAAATAGTTCGTCACGAATAAATGGGTCTTCCTCCAGAACTATCTTGTAGAGCGTCACAACTCGCTCGCGTGCTGAGCTGTGCATATGACTAATGATCGTCTCTTGATGGTGATAATTCTGAAGAATATTTTTAACGTTTTTAGCGTTATAAATAGAGGCAGCTACTGATAATAGACCCACCGCAGCTGCGAGTATGAATAACGACCCATAACTCCACAGTAATCCGCGTTTCAATGATAATGTTTCGAATATATTCATGAGCGTGGCAGGCATTAATGGTATTGCAATTTACCACTAATAATTTCTGGATAATTGTGAATCATAGCACAAATTTACTATATTTATCATTTTTAATGGTGATTTAGATCATTACTTTACAGAATATAGTAGGGAAATCAGCCATGGAACCTCCTAAGACCATAATATGAATCAGTTTTAGGTTAATTCGTTGATCCAGAAAGCTAGTAACACTATTGCTGTAATCCTCTCAGCAGAGAGCATTTTTTAATGGAAACCGACTCAGAAAATGGATCAGTACAGCAAAAAACCTGTAATTAAGAGATAGAGAGCGATTAAGGCCATTACGGCATGCAGCATGACGAGGAACATCGCTGGTGGTTTACGCCCTTCGCGTAAAGAGAACAAAAGCACACCGCCAATCAGTGCCAACACAAATAGAAACGCGGAGAAGTTATATAGCTTATAGGTCGCTGTCTCACTAAAGATTTGCACGATCAGCAAGATCAAAGCCAAAGACGCCATACTGGCATGCGTAAGAGCAAGCACAGGCGAGCCACGATGTTGGCGCACCCCGATATAAACGAGATACAAACCCAGCATCATCGCCAGTGAAAACAACAATATGGCAGCAGCTATCATTTACTTTTCTTTATTCTTTTTCAGTGTCACTTTCATGAACTTATACAGCAGTACTACCCAAATCAGCACAAATGCCCCTGCCATTAAATACGCAAACCATTCCATGACCGTACCCTCTTAATCCTTAATTACTTTGCCGACAACCGCTCCGGAGATGACAATCACCAGAGTACCTGCGACTCCTATCATCATCGCAGGTAACGGGAATTCCCATGATGCTCCACTGAACCAGACCTTACTACTGGTTGCCCAGGCCACAAAGATCACGCCAATAATGGTCGCGATCATTGCTGATTTTGATGTTAGCTTCGGTAGCATTATTGCCAGCAAAAACAGACCTAACATACCACCACCAAAGATCGCCGATATTTTCCACCAGACATCCAGTGCGGTCTTTGCATCGATCATGATTAAACTCGCCGCTGTCGCAACAACACCAATCACCGCTGTCACGATACGAATCATCTTTAGCTGCGTATTTTCATCGGCATCGACACGAATCAGGCGTTTATAAAAGTCGACTGTAAACACCGTGGCCGAACTATTCAGTGATGAGTCCAGCGTACTCATACCGGCAGCCAGTGCACCCGCAATCACCAGACCAACCAGACCACTCGGCAGTTCATTGACAATAAAGTAAGGGAACATCTGATCGGCTTTTGCTGGCAGTGAATCTGCTGGCGCATTTAGGTAATAAACAAACAACGCCGTACCGATCATAAAGAATAATGCCGATACCGGGATATATAACAGGCCACCTAACCAGAGTGATTTTTTCGCTTCTGCTTCTGACGGTGCCGATAAAAAACGCTGGATATAGTTTTGATCGACCGAAAAGTTTTTCAGGTTTTCGACAATGCCGAAAATAAAGATCACCCAGAAGCCCTGTATAACCAGATCAAAATCCATCGAGCCTAGCTTAAACTTGTTTTCATGATCGGCTGTCGCGCTCAACTGATCCCAGCCTCCCGGCATATTGGTAATCAATAGATACAGACAAAGCAGGCCACCAAAGAACAGCACGATGGATTGCACCACGTCGGTCCAGATGACGGCGGCGAAACCACCCAACAAGGTATACACAATCGTTAATGCGCCCAGCACCAGGATTAAGGTAATGATATGAACGTCGAGTAACGCCGCGATGGCCAATGCGGTTAAATACAGCACCACGGCAAAACGACCAATCTGTAACAGGATATACGCCGTACTCATATACAACCTCGCCCATAACCCAAAGCGTTGCTCCAGATATTCATAAGCCGTGGTCTTCACCGCATTGCGATACAGCGGTATAAACCAGCGCGCCGCAATCCATACAGCAATCGGCAACGTCAGTGAAAAGACAAAGGGCCGCCAGTCCGAGGCATAACTCTTACCGGGGTTTGCCAGAAAGCTGATACTGCTGAGATAAGTCGCCAGCAAGGAAAGACCAATTGCCCAGCCCGGAATGATTTTTCCGGCCAACGTAAAACCTTCCATGCTGCCCGAGCGTTTTACAAACCAGGCTCCAAACAAGGTCGTGCCGATGATGTAGACAAGTATAATGATGTAGTCGAGTGTTGATACTGTGGCTTCCATGTTGATCCTGTTTATGACCGATACTGATCAGTTGTCTCTTTAAGTACGTCGATAAAGGCCTGATGCGCTGGCCCAGGCTGCTGCTGCGCGTAAATCAAATTAACCGGCACCTGATACGCCCCACCCTGTCGCAAGTTTAATGGCAACAAAATTTCCTGTTCCAGTAATTGTTCAATATGCGGTTTGGGCAACCAGGCAAAACCGAGGCCATTCTTCACTAAATCGATGGCCGTCGCAAAACTACTGACCGTCCATTTATTTTCATTTTGCACCCAGCCTGCATCGACTGGCTTTAGGCCGGTATCCCGCACGACGATATGCACGCTCTCTTTCAGGCGTTCGATACCATACACACTCTGAGCGCGATGCAGCTCATGATCACGATGCGCTACTGCAATAAATTCCACATCCAGCAGACTTTCATAAAGATACTGCTCGGGCACCGCCGGGCTAATGGCCAGATCGACGATTCCCGCATCCAGCACATCGGTCACACCCGACAGGACTTCTTCGCGTAAATGAATCCGCGTACCCTGTCCACACTCATCGAATCGACGTAGTACATCCATGAGCAGACCAGCCGGCAGGACATTCTCAACAGCTAGTGCAATGGTCGGTGCCCAACCCTGCTGTAATTGTCGCGCGGCCTGTTCGATAGATTCCGCCTGCTTCAGCAACGCCCGTGCACGGTCCAGCATCACCTCGCCCGTCTGAGTCAGCTCGGCCTTACGTCCTTTAATCTCAAACAGCTGCAATCCCAATACATCCTGCATCTTCTTCGCCGCATAACTGACCGACGACTGGCTGCGGTGCAGGACATTGGCAGCCTGCGCAAAACCACCTTCATCGATAATGGTCTGGAACACACGCCACTGGTCCAATGTAACTTTTGGAGTAACTTTTAAATCCATATATCTAGTTATTCGATATATTAAAGCTATTATTTATACTTTTTTATCGTATTAATCAATACTAATCTCTCTCCATCGACACATAACTCAACGGAGAAAACAAATGACGAAATACGAAATACTGATCGGACGCATCCTGCTGGCACATATTTTCATCATGGCCGGTATCAATAAACTCGGCGCTGGCTATGCCGGAACGCAAGGTTATATGGAATCCATGGGCGTTCCCGGCATGCTACTACCGGCTGTCATCGCACTGGAGATTGTAGGTGGGTTAGCGATCCTCACGGGCTTCTTTACACGCTACACCGCCTGGGTATTAGCGGGTTTTACTATCCTTGCAGGCCTGTTGTTCCACTTCAATCCTGACGATCAGCTTCAGACAATTATTCTGATGAAGAACTTCGCGATGGCAGGTGGATTACTGGTTCTGGCGGGCGCCGGTGCGGGAGACTTAAGTATTGATGCAAAACGGGCGTAGGAGATCAAAGTGAACATCTTAAAAACACATGAAATGCAGGAAGGCTCTGGCGTCACCGTACGCCGCCTGTTCCCCTTGCATCGAGATCATCTTGTCGCTGACCCCTTCGTACTCTGGGATGACTTCAGCATCGGGGCAGATGCCGGCTTTCCAACTCATTCGCATCGAGGGTTCGAGGCAATCACCTATCTATTCGAAGGCACCATGAATCATGCCGACAATCTCGGTAACGACTCGACCGTAACGGCTGGCGGCGCACAACGCTTCACCGCCGGAAAAGGCATTACCCATTCAGAAATGCCTGCCAACTCAGATACCGGCAACGTTGCGACAACTGGCATACAACTCTGGATCAATCTACCTCAGGAACTAAAAAGTATCGATCCAGCGTATCAACAGGTCGATGCAAACGATATTCCGCAAACTGAATCGGATGGTGTCGTCGTGCGTGAAATTGTCGGTGGGAATTCACCACTCAAACTACATACCGAGGTTTACTATGCTGAAGTCAGAATTCCTGCTGGTGGGCAATATCGATTAAACGTCCCTAATAATTTTCAAGGTATTGCCTATTTGCAAACGGGATCTATCACGATAGAAGATGATTCACTCGAAGTGGGCGACGCCCTTCAGGTACACCCGGATGATACATTCAGATTAATTGCACCAGCCTATAGCCGTGTGATGATCGCGCTCGGCAAACCATGGCTTGAAACCGTCAGACTCAACGGTGGTTTCGTCGATTAAAGTATCTAACCGCACAATACGAAAACCATACTGTATCTAACGGTATGGTTTTCGCCACCAATTGAACCCACACAGCTGAGACATTACTCTTTACTCTTTATCTACCAATGAATCACATGCCTGTTGACGTTCCTGCAAATTATTCAGCATTACCTCATACCAGTCGGCATAGCTTGTTCCCGGCCTGGCAAACGGCTTAATGATCTCAACCGCTCGCTGGATCGCCTCCAGACCACCCGCCCGATCGCCGCTCTCCGAAAGACGAACCGATAGGTTATTCAAACTCGTAGCCAGATCAGGCCCGTAAGCCTCAAAGTTCTCTCTCGCAAATTGCTCGTAGATCTCAAGCGCTCGCTGGATCGTCTCCAGACCGCCCGCCCGATCGCCGCTCTCCGAAAGACGAACCGATAGGTTATTCAAACTCGTAGCCAGATTAGGCCCGTAGGCCGCAAAGTTCTCTCTCGCCAATTGCTCGTAGATCTCAACCGCTCGCTGGATCGCCTCCAGACCACCCGACCGATCGCCGCTCTCCGCAAGACGATTCGATAGGTTATTCAAACTCATAGCCAGATCAGGCCCATAGGCCGAAAAGTTCTCTCTCGCCAATTGCTCCCTGATCTCAACCGCTCGCTGGATCGCCTCCAGACCACCCGCCCGATCGCCGCTCTCCGCAAGACGATTCGATAGGTTATTCAAACTCATAGCCAGATCAGGCCCATAGGCCGAAAAGTTCTCTCTCGCCAATTGCTCCCTGATCTCAACCGCTCGCTGGATCGCCTCCAGACCACCCGCCCGATCGCCGCTCTCCGCAAGACGATTCGATAGGTTATTCAAACTCATAGCCAGATCAGGCCCATAGGCCGAAAAGTTCTCTCTCGCCAATTGCTCCCTGATCTCAACCGCTCGCTGGATCGCCTCCAGACCACCCGACCGATCGCCGCTCTCCGCAAGACAAACCGACAGGTTATTCAAACTCATAGCCAGATCAGGCCCATAGGCCGAAAAGTTCTCCTCCGCTAACGCCTCTCTGATCTCTACTGATCTCCGGATCGCCTCCAGACCACCCGCCCGATCGCCGCTCTCCGCAAGACGATTCGATAGGTTATTCAAACTCATAGCCAGATCAGGCCCATAGGCCGAAAAGTTCTCCTCCGCTAACGCATCATAGATCTCTACTGATCTCCGGATCGCCGCCAGTCCGCCGGCTCGATCGCCAGTCTCTGCCAAATCAACCGACAGGTTATTCAGGCTCGACGCCAGATCAGGCCCGTAGGACGCAAAGTTCTCCTCCGCTTTTTCCGTAAGGTCTTCAACCTGTTGTCGCCCAACCGCCACGGTCAGTACAAACAGGTTTTTTTCAAGATAATAACGATTTAGCGGTGCAATGAACATGATACCGTCATAACCCTGTTGCTCTATGGCACTCGATAATGACTGCACGACAGGGTCGGTTACAAATAATTTCAGGGTATAACTGGCATCATGACGTAGGCGAGCCAGTCGTTTTAATCGATTATCGATTTCTACTGCATCAGTATTGAGCGTGTGTAACTGGTATAACCAGCCATGCGCCTGATGTGAGTGCTTTTCGAATTCCTGATGCAATAGCTGCGCGGCCAGGATATCGGGTTCCAGTGAGGGTATTTGATGGTTTAGATAAAGACTGCTGCTACGAATTTTTGCCAGTGAGGGCAGTTTCTGTTTCGTCCCTACCTCACTTTCAATCAACGCCTGCAACAGCGCGTCGTCCAGTCCATGACTAATCGCGGCTAATGCACGCAATAACAGGACGCCTTCGATGTCTTCTTTACTCGACCCCTGCTTTTCCAGTTCATTCGATAAACGTTGGCTTTCTCGCTCGACCAGTGCGGCGATGATCTGTGTACCACTGAGTGTAATGGCTGCCGGGTCATAAGATAAATTGAGCGCATAGGCCAGAATAAATAACGGCTTTCGATGATGTTCGCTACGTTGTAACCAGCTCATAATTGCCTCATCGTCCAATGGCAATGTATGACCTGATTGCTGAACCGTTTGTATTTTTTCCCAGCCATCACGTAACAGCGCGATCTGTTGCTGATAACCGGTTTCATCGTCAAGCATCGGTTTTAAAAGATGCTCACCGGCCACCGAATCAATGGCCTGCTGGCTCATCGCATTGAGTGATGATGGGTTACGTCCGAGCAGCAGTATGCGAAGGCGTTTATCCGGCTCCGGCATATACGCAATATTTTCCAGCAACGTCTGTACCGTATCCTGACGCTCTTCTGGGTAATCAATAATTAACAACAGGCCGTTATCAGAAAAATCACTGGCGAATTGTGTTTGTTGTTTTCCCAGCTGACCAGCCCGCCAGCCTTTTTCTATCAGCTGTTCGGCAAATTCAAACGCCAGCCGTGTTTTACCAACCCCACCTTCACCATGTAACAGAAATATACTGATCTTCGGCCCTGTTTCCGCCCATGCTGTCAGCGTTTGAAGTTCTTCATCTCGCCCGTACAGTGTTTCAGGTAAACGACTGCGCCAATGAAGCATCGAGTCAATCGTATTGTGGGGTTCACTGCGCCAGGGAATCGTCAGGCCAGTTAGTGTCGCTTCGCCACCGGTATAATGAATAACATTTCCGTGTACATCACCAGTGATAACGAGTCCCGAGTTGGTGTCCAGTACAATGCCACGAGAACTGGCTTTATTACCGCTATCCAGCATCTTCAGGGCTTCCAGAACGCGGCATAAGTCGCCACCAGCAACGATAGTATGCCGGTAACCACAGAGATGAGTTGCAGCAAATTAGGCACTGAGAATACTGAAGATGCCTCTGGCGGGGTGATTCCAGAATTCGCATGAAATGTGACATCACCCTGCACATCACCACTGATGACCTGGCCGTTATTTTGCCCGATTACCACACCGCGATTGTTTGCCGATAGTACGGGGCGCTTCATGCGTAGTGCCAATAACCAGATCACAACAGATAGGACGAGCATTAATAGTGCAAGTCCGATGACTAACCAGTAATTTTCTGGCGCGAGTAAAAAATCACGAATTAAAGCCATCGTCCTAGCCTTGAGAATCATCCCTGTATTCTGATCAGCTCGATCGTATCACCCGCTAGTGGGCAGCCACAAGAATGTATCAACAGAAAGGCAGATCCAACCATGAACCAAAACAGCATGGTTCATGGTTGTTAGTTTTAGAATGCCGGTATCTGTATCGCCCGGCCTTTCCAGGCACCTTCTGTTGCGATTGACCATGTCTTGCAGTCGGCACTACTAGTTACGCGCGCTATGCAGCCCGTTTGCGGAATACTGAACTGGCAACTCTGTTTCACGCCAGTCTCTTTATTACTGGCATCCACCTGATAGATATTTGTACCACTAGCAGCTGCATAAATGTTTGTTGCTGGTGATGTAACTGCTGTCGTACAGGCCGTTCCCGCCGCATTACACTGATGAATTGCCAGATTATGACTCGCATCATTACCAATACTGATGGTGAGATCATCTTCCATGCCGCTCGGCGTTGCCGGCGTACAAGCTGTTACAGCAGGCGGGCTAATCCCAGCAATATTAATACTCTGACAAAGGTCGATTTGATAATTCACTTTATTCAGTGCATTAGTGGTTGCGCAGGTAAAGGTCGAATAAGGGTCATCGAACTGGAAGGAATAAGCCAGTGGGCATCCTTCTTTAACATTCTTCAGATTTGGCAGTATTTCCGTTGTCCAGGTTGTTGTTACCGCACCAGCAACAGCGGAGTCACCTTTAGCCATCAGCTGAGTCTTACCGCCAACTTTCCAGGATTCATAACCGCAACAGGTTTGTCCACTACTGGTTGTATTGGAATTAAAACAACTGCGGCCTGGGCCGGTATCTGTCATACCTGCCTGATTCTTACACAGGGCATAGGCATAGTTTGTCTGGTTATTACAATCCACACCAAGATCGGCATTAATGTAACCCGAGGCATCTTTAACGGTTGATGGTGCTGCGCAAAATTGCGCATAGGTCCAGTAACCCAGACGATAACCACATTGCAATGTGGTCTTGCGATCCATCACGGTCTTCAATGTCTGACCACACACCTGTCCGGTTTTAGTACAGGCTTTGGTTGCTGAACAGGAATCCGCGCCAGCTGCGCGACAACGATAGGGGTTACTGGCATCGTAATTATTACTGATGTCGTCCACTGGATACATCGACATCGGCACATTGATACCATTAATGTATGAAACGTCATACCAGTCATTGTCATTCTTAAATGTGAATTCGAGTAATGAAGCAGGTGCTCCCTTGGTGTTATCACTCTGGCAATTACCATTTTCATCACAACCCAGCTTCGCGTAGAACTTGCCACTGGCAATCAGCGCGTTTGGATCAGAACTGTTCACTGGGATATCCAGCTTGAGGTTACCAATTGCTTTAGCAATCTTGCCTGATTTCGGCAGGTTATATTGCCAGTAACACTGTTTAATCCCTGTTGATACGGTTTGGCAGGTCTGACCTGATGCACAGTCGGTATCAGCATTACAGGTGCATTGCCCCCAAAGCGTACTACCCGTATCCGTCACTACGTTACCAGAAGGGCAAACGCTGGCATTCAGGCTGACATCACTTTGTTTGCTAACAGGTGCCGTCGATGAAGTTCCCGGAACACAGTAATGTGAATTTACATTCTTGCTGTAACACACATTACCTGTTGGGCAATCACTCTTCGCATCCGTCGAACTCGGGGAACAGGGGATATTACTGGCATTAGAGCCAACCGAGTTCATCCACACGTCAAACGAACAATAATTATTAAAGGTTACTGTACGGCTGGTATTAGTAGCGAATGCCAATGATGAAATGATCATCAGGCCGATTAATAGCAATACGCGATGAGACAGGCGCATGATTTCCCCTAGTATTTATGAATTGATTATTATTTTGTCTTACTCGACAAAATATAGCATATCCATAAATAATAACCGCTTATTTTTTAGAGGTACGTTTTACCAGCACTCGCCCGCGATCTAATTATAAACAGCCCAGAGACCGCGGGCGAGATAATGACTAATCATAGTAACGAATCGTAAAACCCCAGTGACCTCCATCATCCCAACGATTGCCATGATTCCACCAATGATTATTGAATCGTCGAATTGGCTGCACATAATTGTACCCACCTGGGGGAGGCTCCAGTGCTTGCGGAGCCGCCGGAGGAGGGCCTCGTCACTGCCAAAAAGCATCTTGTGGTTGTACGCGTCCATGAATTTGGGGATTGGGACCCCTTCCGGGCAGGGGGTCGCAGTAGCGGCATCCGGTGCAGAGATCCTCGAAAGACCGGGTAAATCGGGTCTTGAGCTCTTCGACTCCGCGGCGAAGACGCGTTCAATGGTAATGTCCTCGACCGCCTGGGCTGCCTGGCGGATCTCTGGTAACTCCCCGAATCCGTGACGAGAACCGTGTTGATCTGCTCGTGCGCAAACAAGTGCAGCGCCGCTTCCACGATCGGGTTGATCCTCCCGCGTCTTGATGTATTCGAACGCTTTCGGGTTCTGGGGGATGAGCCCTCCTCCGAGTGGATTCATGACTGCGCAGCCCAGATTGCGGGCGGCTTCCAACGCTGGGCCGCGAAGGGGGAAGTTGTAGGCCGAGAAGCCGAAAAGAACGCCTTCGAAAACTTCGTCATCGAGCAGCGATCTGATCTCGTCTCCGGTGCAGATGGCTCGAGACGCAGATGTGCCGAACGAGCCCTTCCTCCTTGAGCTTTCGAGCGTCTGAATGATCCCGTGCGTCTTGCGCTGCTCCCAACTCTCCAAGGTGAGAACGCACCACACATGGTAGAAATCGATCACGTCCACGTTCAGGCGCTTCCGTTGCTTTGCGATCTCTTTCCTTATCTGTTTCTCGGCGGACTTGAACGTTTTCGTGGAACAGAAAAAGGTAACTCCACGCTTCAGTTCTCGCAGCCCTTCCCCCAAGACCTCCTCGCCCTTGACCCCGAAGTAGCCCGGTGCGGTGTCGAAATAGCTGATCCCCAGCCGGGCAGCCCACGACCATCGCGACACAGGCGTCGTGGTCGTCGACATCCTTGAAGCGCATGCCGCCGAACCCGACCAGTGAGACCTTCTTCCCCGTGTTGCCGAATTCCCGGTAGAGCACCTAGCCTCCTCTCGGACTTTCCCCGCGCTGCGTGGCGCAATCACCGTGTGGTTGCGCATTTAGGAGGTCAGTAGACCACACGGGTCGGGCCGCTTCAAGCCGTCGTCCATCCTGAGTCCGGTGGGTCGCGGACTTTACAGAGCCTCTCTCGGGCATAATGGTGAGGGCTCGTCCGACTCTGCAAGATCGAAGATGCCGACATGGAACGAAGCGGAGCGAGCGCGTCCGGGAACCCCGAAAGGCGTTCTCTGACAGGATGAACAGGATGGACAGGATAAATCTGTTGTTAGATCAAGTGCTGGGCCGACGCTGCCCTACGCACTCGCGTTCTTCGATTTCATTCGATCTTGGTATTGCATTAGCCCTATCCCGTCCATCCTGTAAATCCTGTCCAAAAAAAGCTCCGTGACCTTGCCTGGTCCGTTTTTCGGTTCCAGGCAGGGCTCTCTTCCAGTACCCGGCCGACCCGACGCCGCCGATGCGCCCTGATCGGCGCAAGAGGAACTCGCGAACGATGACCGAGCCCGAAGAACGATCTCGACCCTCGAAGTTTCGCTTTTCGCGGTCTCCACCCTCGTCTACCTTGGAACGGCGAGCGACCGGTACGCGGGCTGGATCGGCCAGATCTACTCGACGGAGCGTGGATGCCCTGGAGGCTTTCCGGCATAACCCCAATGCATTTGACCTGGTCATCACCGACATGACCATGCCCAACATGACCGGGGCGCAGCTGATTAAGGAAGTGATGGAGATAAGGCCGGATATGCCGACGATTCTATGTACCGGTTTCAGTGAAAAGATGTCGCCGGAAAAAGCCACTGTCCTGGGTATTAAAGGTTATTTGATGAAGCCGATCATCAAAAACGAACTGGCCGTCGAAATCCGTAAGGCACTGGCAGCCTGTGATGCGATCCTGTTACAAAGGCTATCTCAAAGTCTTTGGCCCAATCTCGGTACGGCGCGTGGTTCCAATCCTCGAAATACCTGATGTATTCCTCCGGGTTGAACCTCGCGGCTGCCTTTATCTTGAACCAAAATCTATTTTTGAGATAGCTTCTAATTCTTTGTTGAAGCTCCCAGCGCTCTTCCGTCAGGGACTGTCCCCAGACCTGACTCGTCTTGTGGTCTGTCTTTTCGAAACCGGCCACGGCATAGATTTTCTTGGCGGCTGCCAGATAGTCGATGGTCCACAGGAAGATCTTTTGATACCCATGCGTCCGGCAGAAGGCAACGCCCTTTTCAACCAGTGCCTGCCCGATGCCCAGCCCCCGGGCTGCCGGTTCCACCAGTAACCAGCGAAGTTGCGCAACTGCCTCCCCTGTATTTACGATCGCCATGGACCCCACGATGTCCGGGCCTGTTTCAGCGATCCACAGGTTCTCTTTTGAGGGGTCAAAATTTTCCGCAAAGGCGATCAGCGGTTTCCCGACATAGAGATCGAAGCTGTCGTCAAAACCGTATTCCTGCGCATATAAAACCCCATGGCGATAGATGATATACCCAAAATCCCCGGGTTTCCGGGAACGAAAGGTTAGCGTGTCTGGCCGGTGCGGGGTCTTGTCAGGTGTGTTCTGGTTGTCTGCCATGCCTGCTACGCCTTTTTAAGTTCCATATCACGCACGGTTCTTCTCAGGATTTTGCCCACCGCTGTTTTGGGCAGTTCATCGACAAAGACGAAGCCTGTCGGGACCTTGTAGGCCGCCAGTTTGTCCTTGCAGTATGCTTTCAGTTGTTCCGCGTCCAGTGTCTTACCTGCTGCGGGAACCACATAGGCCTTGACGGTTTCGCCGCGGTACTCGTCGGGAACCCCGATGGCACAGGCTTCCAGAACGTCCGGGTGGAGCATGAGGACCTGGTCCACCTCTGCCGGGTAGATATTGTAGCCACCGGCCACAATCATGTCCTTTTTTCGGTCGGAAATAGTGAGGTAGCCGTCTTCGTCCAGGTGGCCGATGTCCCCGAGGTAGAACCAGCCGTCCTTGAGGACTGCGGTGGTCTCTTCCGGGCGTTTGTAATAGCCTTTCATGACCTGGGGCCCCCGGATGCAGATTTCGCCGTCCTCGCCCGGTCCCAACTCCTTTTCACCGGTTTCCAGGTCGACGATCTTGATTTCCGTGTTCGGCAGCGGCACGCCGACAGTGCCTATCTTCACCGTGCCTTTCCAGGGGGTGAACGTGGCAAAGGCCGTGTTTTCGGTGGCCCCGTAAACATCGTTGATGGTGGCGCCATGCAGCTTTTTAAGCTGGTTAAGGGTGTCCTCCGACAGCGGGGCGGCCCCGCCGAAATAGCCCTTGACAAAGGAGAGGTCCATTTCCCGGAACTCTTTAAGGGCTAAAAGGCCGACAAAAATCGTGGGAACCCCGGGTAGAAATGTGGGGCGGTATTTTTTCAGCATCTTGATAATGATGGCGGGCTCGGGACGCGGAACCAGCACGCAACTCCAGGCGTTCCAGACGATGATGTTCTGGCTGACCGAGTAGCCGGCCGAGTGAAAGACCGGGTAGATGCCGAGCAGTCTTATCAGGTCGCCCCGCTTGAGATCAGGAAACCACGCATTGAATATCTGGATGACCCCGGAAATATTCGCGTGGGTCAGCTCCACGCCCTTGCTGACCCCGG
>CALODD010000098.1:0-18896 GCA_942491945.1 uncultured Gammaproteobacteria bacterium
TTTCATGCTCAGCGCCGAGAATCAAAAGGGATTCATAGCGTTGTTTTAATTCAGCGATTAAGCTTTGAGTTGGGATATGCGCGAGTGCTGGCATTTTGGTTCTCCTTATGGCGGCTATACGCCAAAATTCCATTCCCTATGCGTCCATAGGGCGATACCTGTAAACATCCAGGTCAAACGCTTTCGCGCCCGTCAAATTTCTTTCAATCGTGACATTCAAAATAGCCTTGTTTGATTTGGCGATCATTTTCATAAGCCGTTCCCTGAGAGAATCAGCGATTCCCTTGAAAACATTGTCTCCATCTGATCTCGTTTTTCCTTCGATAACAACTTCGAGTCTAAGAGGGCCAGTAAATAACAAACTCTCACTAGGGATTTGAAAGTCTGATAGCGTTTGTATCTGGGTTCACATACTTTTGTCTTTGCGTTGTCCTTGTGTACGCTAGAGCCACTGGAACTTGAAAATTTAGCTTCAATCTTTTTCCAATCTCTCTTCGAAATGTTCAACTAAAATTGTTCCTGTGTTTTTTCTTTGTAATGCTCATGGTCATTGGTACAGGGTTTTACAGTTTCATAGAGCCTAAGCCCACGTTTCAAAAGACATCTTTGACAAAAGATCTGAGGTTCATTCCCTCTATCGCTTTCAACACTAACCAATTTTTGCTGAGCTTTACAGCATTTACAAATCATGTTTTTCTCAAAGTCTTAAGAGTAAGTCTTATCTCTTGTCTTAAAGGCTCCCTTGGGAGCTGAGTTCAGGAGTGAAGCACAGTTCTCCCACCCTAGACAAATTTGTTTTTTTGCCCGCGCAGGAGATATGCCCCAATAGGTCTTCCAGGTTTTCTCCCCGGTCGCATCGTCCTATCGTTCGCACAGAACAGAAAGATAAGATTCTGCTCATGCCGTCACTTTTATCAAGCCATCAATCGGCTTCCCGCGCTATATCCGACGGACAATCATTGTGATTGCTTCTCAACCTGCTACCCTTTCGCGGCCCCCTGGTAAGGTAGTTTCTATGCTCTTCTTGACCCAGCGGTTGATCCTGCCATCAAGACATAAAAAAAGGGAACACACGCATATATCCTGCCTACGAATATGTTCCCTTTTGTTATTGCAAAGAGGGCCAAAGTTTCTGTTAAAAACAATATCAAAATTATTCAAAAGGATCAAGCTCTTTTTTGATTATTTTTACGATTTTTTCTTTTTACACTGCCTAGCCTCAGCTATTTTTCCCTCAAGTTACCTCGCCTTGCCTTCTTTTCGCATTTGATCCTGAAGTTATTCATGAGACATTATTGTGTTCTCTTTCTGTGGCCGGACCACTCGGCTGCAATGCGGTTTTGCACACGATCCCGGCGGCAAATCATCAGAGGCTGAGAGTCAAATGTACGGATTAAGCCGAAAGTCCTGTGGGCCTGGCTGCTGGATTCGATAAAAATGGAATCGCTGTCTTAACTCTTGGAGCTCTGGGATTTGATCATATCGAGGTGGGTACTGTCACTGCGGTAGCTCAGCCTGGCAATCCTCGTCCCAGAATCCTTCGCCTGGCGGCCGACGAAGCTTTGATTAATCGAATGGGCTTCCCCATCCCATGGAGCTGCAGTGGTCAAAAAGAACCTGAGTGGCGTTTTCGCTGCCCGGCGACGCCCTATTCTAGGGGTTAATATCGGCAAGTCGGCAGAGGTGGAGCTGGATCAGGCCGTGGAAGATTATCTGAAGACATTTTCTGAGCTGCTCGAATGTGGTGATTACTTTGTCGTTAATGTGTCCTCACCAAATACTCCGCAATTAAGAGAGTTGCAAAGGCCGGAGTATTTACTGGATCTGCTCCTTGCACTGCAGGAGATAAATACCGCAGGTCGACCACTGTTGTTAAAAATTTCCCGGATCTTAACACTGATCAGATTGATGATGTTCCTGGAGTGTGTGGGGCGCGTGCGGGCCTGGCGGGTGTAATAGCCACGAATACTACATTAAGCCGGAGTGGACTTTCAGTTGCGTCTGATGGTTGGAGGCTTGAGCGGAAGGCCGCTTAAGACAAAGAGTCTGGAACTGGTGCGTTATCTGGCGGGTTGTCTTCCAGATGGAATGTTGCTTGTTGGAGCCGGAGGGGTTTTCAGTGGGGCAGATGTCTATGAGTATCTTAAGGCCGGTGCGGTTCTTGTCCAGGCATATACCGGATTTATTTATGAAGGACCGCGCTTTGCCATGCGCTGTAAGTGTGAGTTACTGCAACTGATGGACCGCGATGTGTAGGGAATGTTTCCGAGTTAGGATTCCGTCCGAGTTAGGATTCCGGTAGTGTGGCGTTAAATGTGATAGGCCCGGTTAAACTTGCTAAGCTTATTTGCTTGTACCTGTAAGTTTTGGTATACTCCAGTAGTAATAAGTCATTACTTGTCTGAATTTTCCGCTGTTTTATCAAGGTTTTGTTGTAGCAGGTTCAGGCTAACTTATTATCAGGCCTTCCGACTCTTTTTTCTAAGCTCTTGCTATGAGGCTTTTTCAAGAGAGGCTTTTTCAAGAGAGGCTTTTTCTAAGAGCGTTCTGGAATTGGACTGGGTTCCCAAGCGATTTTGGTAGCGAGTCGGAAGTCTGGCCATGTTAGTGATATGCAAACCCGGCTGTAGTTCAAGTGTCGTGTTTAGCCCCTTATCGTTCCGAGCCATTGGGGAAGCGGTCGATCAGAATATTTTGCGATTGATCTTTTTTTAAAGGAGTAATTGTCTTGACTAAGAAAGCCACCAAAAAGAACAGCACACAAAGTTACAAGTCAATGGAGTTTTTCCAGGTTTCGCGCCGGAGCACTGCGTCATTCCCGCGTGCATTTGGCGGGAATCCCTCTCCGCCGTCATTCCGGCATGCTTTTAGCCGGAATCCATACTTAGTTATGTCGTGGTTTCGCGCTTGATCGTTTGTTCTCTTTATTAAACTCGCTGCACGAGCGCGAGCCCTTTTTGTTTCGGAATAAACGGCAGTGTATGAGTCGCGGAAAGGCACAAGACCCAAAGAACGTGCTTTTGATCTTAGTCCCTATGGCTCGGCGAGCAACGGAGAAAATAGGGAGTGAAATGGTAGGAGCCAATTTAGGAGCGCGCGGCAGGACGCTGCTCGCGGCGGCGGTTAATTTTTTGAGACAAAATAGCAGGAGCTATTTTGAACAGTCGCGATAGCAACTGGCCCCGAAGGGGTGAGCGACATGGACGTCGCGAATAACCGCAGTGAACCCTCTGGGCGAGTCACCCGGGAAATGTTTCTTTTGATTACTTTTCTTGCGCCAAGAAAAGTAATGCCCGCTGCAGGCGAAATAACGAATAATATTCTATTGCTTCAATATTTGTTACGTAATATGGTCGCTCCAATAAATATATCCTGCATATACTTGAAAATGAAGTAGAAATACATGTATTGCTTATTATAAATTCAGACCAGAAATATAACTTATGATTGAAACCTTTGGACGAATAAAATTCAACGTAGCTTTAATTATTTTACTATCAGCAGTTTTCGGACTTGGTTATTTCTTTGGCACTTCGACAGAACTTCGAATCGTCAACCTAATCGTTATAGCCAGTACTTTTCCTATGGTAAGTATTATTTTTCTACGAGAAAAAGATATAAAGTCCAAATTCCGTTGGCGTTTTTGGTATTCATTTGCAATATCATTGTTATTGGCATCGGCGGTTTCATTAATTTATATACCCACAAATAGTACGAATATGCCAATAAGCTACAAAGAAGCACAGGTAAGCCTAGGATATTTTATTATTTACCTCACACTCCTTTTACCGGTACTTCTATCATGCATTTTTCAAAGAGGAGCATATGAGTAAATACCCAAACTCGTACTGTAAAAGTTGCCATTCATTTAGCATGAAACATTCAAATGAAATTTGCGCTAAAAGATTAGAGGATGACTCTAGATGCAAAGCTGCATTATTCGGCATTCCAGACAATGGACTAGAAACATGTCCAGTTTGCGCAGGCACAGGAAATGAAGGCTCTAATAAATGTACAGCTTGCAATGGTTACGGTTTTGAATTAAAGGATTAAAAATACAGCTATTAATACCAGTTAGAATACTCTCAAGTTAAAACCCCAAACTAACCGGCTCCGGCGCAAACCAAACAACCCCAGCCACAACCCCCACACTCACAATCAAAACAACCACCGCCAACCAAACCGGCTTCATATAAGCAGCACCCTCAAGTTCATGGGCGGTACTAACCCCTTTAACCATCGCCCCAATCAGTGCCTGTTTCTTAACCAGCTGATAAAAACCAATCGCTAATACGTGCAATCCAATCAGGCCATAAATCACATACGAATTAATCTCATGCACCAGGCCAACATAACCCGCGACCTCTTCATCTATCGCTGGAAACCACGGCCCATCAAAAATAACCTCGTCAGTCATAAACAAGCCGGTTATTGCTTGTGTCAGTAGCGACAGCAGCATAACGATTACAGATAAAGCACCTAGTGGATTATGGCCTACTTTATGAGCGAATTGACCTTTAAGATATTGCAGGATGGTTATCGGCCCACGAATGAACGTCGTGAAACGAGAATAATAACTCCCGACAAAACCCCAGATAATTCGAAAGATGAGTAACCCTAGTACGCCCAGACCACTGTAGTAATGCCAGTCGATTTCTTCGAGCTGATTGGTGACCAACGATGCGGTAACTAGTATGACTAGTAACCAATGAAAGAGGCGTGTTGCTAAATCCCAGACGATTGGTTTTTCAGACATAAATTAAAGTTTAATCGCAGCCACAACTTTTCGGAGGTTCAGTTGGTAACTTTAGGCCGCCAATTAAATCACTGACATTATCCAGCTCATGCTCATTTAGATAATCCAGCAGACCCTGATTGATCTGCTTACAAATGAGTGGGTCGTAAAACAATGCAGTACCAACACCGACGGATGTTGCACCAGCTAGCATGAACTCGATTGCATCATTGGCTGAGGTGATGCCACCCTGTCCAATAATCGGAATGCCATGTTCTTTCGCGACACCGCGATACACCTGATGAACTTTTAATAAGGCAATCGGTTTAATCGCTGGGCCGGAAAGACCACCCTGGATATTGCCGATGATCGGCTCCTGAGTTTTGGTATCGATGGCCATGCCCATCATGGTGTTGATAACGGCCAGTCCATCGGTTCCGGCATTGATACAACGACGTGCGCTTTCGACGATGTCGGTCTGATTTGGTGATAGCTTGGTAATCAGTGGTTTCTTTGTCACCGCACGACAGGCTTCGACCACGCGTGCAGACATATCTGGATCATTACCAAAGGCGACTCCACCTTCTTTGACGTTCGGACAGGAGATATTGATCTCAATGGCATCAATCGGCGAGTCTTCAAATTTCTCGGTGACGCGGATGTATTCTTCAATGGTTGAGCCGGAGACATTGGCGATAAAACGGGTTTCATCGAAATCCAGCGTCGGTAAAATTTCATCGACTACCTTGTCACAGCCTGGGTTTTGCAGGCCAATCGCATTGATCATGCCCGCCGGAGTTTCCGCCAGACGGTGCGGTTTATTACCCAGCCGATTTTCACCGGTTGTGCCTTTTAGACAGATACCACCGACATCACGGTTACTAAACCCTTTAACTCGGGTATAGTCCTCGCCGAAACCTACACAGCCAGATAGCAGTGAGATCGGGCTGTTAAATGTCAGTCCGCAGTAATCAACTTTCAGTCGTGGATCCAGCTCATGCTTCATGTCGTTCTCTATCAACCTGAAATACCTCCAAACACCGGCAACATTATACGGCTATGCGCCAACACGGGCGCGACTTTACACCTGATTCACCCGCTTGGCTTTAGTCTGGAAGAAAAACAGTTACGCAGAGCCGGACTCGATTACCATGAATGGGCCGATGTGCTGCAATACGATGACTGGTCACAATTCCTGGACAAAGCTCAACCGACACGTCTATTACTTTTCACGACAAAGGGTAAGAAGAGCTACCACGAGCACCCATTTCAGGCCTGTGACTATCTCGTCTTTGGCCCTGAAACCCGCGGTTTACCTGACGATATTCTGTTTTCCCAGCCCAGTGAACAGCTATTACGACTGCCGATGCTGCCACACAGCCGTAGCCTGAATTTATCCAATACCGTCGCAGTTGCACTGTACGAAGCCTGGCGACAACTCGATTTCACATTTTTTGACAAACACTAGCGTGAACTTTGACTATGCTTAGGGTTCAAAGTAGTAAGCGTCGAATGACGTTCCCGCATTCCTCCCTGAGCGGGAAAATGCCCGGCTACCCCCAAGCTGGGTGACTATTTGCTCTGGGGTCCCCCCGACCCCAGAGCACTTTTCTTTCTTCTTCCCGAAATTCTACTCAGTTGGCGCGATGCGGCGTTAAAAATCTCTTCGGTATGCTCATTTACTCGCGTGTAAACTGCGCTACCTCAGAGATTTTTGCCTTGCCTCGCACGCAACTGAGCGAATTTCCAACATCAAAGGTGAGCTGACCGTCCCTTATGGAATAGGTCTTTATTTCAGCCAGTTGCTAATGACTTCTCGTACTTCGTCGACACCGCGTCGATCTACAGCTGAGAATAGCTGCGCTGTCATCTGATAGCCCTGTTCCTTCAGCTGTTTTCTGACTTGCTGTAAATTCGCGGAAGCGGGGCCGTTCTTTAATTTATCGGCTTTGGTCAGTACGCAATGCACAGGGATATCCATCTGGCCGACCCAGTCGATCAGGTGCTGGTCCAGATCTTTTAGCGGATGGCGCACGTCCATAATCACCACTAAACCCTGCAGGCTCTGGCGAGTTTCGAAGTACTTGCTTAGCGTCTGGTCCCAGTGCTGGCGCACCTTTGGCGGTACTTTTGCAAAACCATAGCCGGGTAAATCAACCAGATATCGATCCTCCGCCAGTTCGAAATAATTGATCTGCTGCGTACGTCCCGGCTGTTTACTGGTACGGGCGAGACTGTTGATTCCCGTAATTGTATTCAGGGCACTGGATTTACCTGCATTGGATCGACCTGCAACGGCCACTTCCAGAACATTGTCTGGCAAGCACTGCTCAAGTTTGTGAGCGCCCTTGATAAATTGTGCCTGACTGAAGCTAAGTGACATAAAAACCCCTGAAAAAGCGCTATTTTGACCATTAAAATACAGTCCGCAGAACCGTTGGGCTAACGCTTATATTGATATATACTACGCCGCCTTTGTTAGGACGGACATACGCCGAATCGGCGATTTTATCAGGAGTTTAGTTTCATGCGTCACTTGATTGCTGTGCTGGTAAGCACTACCGCACTACTCATGAGCCCTCTGGCTCTCGCTGCCGGCGATGCCGACAACGGTAAGAAAATTGCTCTGGAAAAAGGTTGCGCAGGCTGCCACGGCGTTGATGGTAACAGCCCTGCTCCTACTTTTCCCAAGATTGCTGGTCAGGGCGAGAAGTACCTGGTTAAGCAGTTACGCGCTTTCCGCGACAACGACATCGAAAAACTGGGTCGCCCAAATGCACAGATGGCCGCATTTGCTGCAGGTCTCAGTGATAAAGATATCGACGATATCTCTGCCTTCTTCGCGACCCAGAAAGCTAAGATCGGTGAAGCTAACCCTGACACTGTAAAACTGGGCTACCAGATCTATCGCGGTGGCGACAAAAACCGTGGTATCCCAAGCTGCATGGGTTGTCACGGCCCAACTGGCGCAGGTAACCCGGCAAGCGGCTACCCAGCACTAGGAGGCCAATGGGCTGCTTACACCGAAGCACAGCTGAAGCTGTTCAAATCTGAAGATCGTCGTACTGACGCAAACCGCATGATGCGTGATATCGCAACCAAGATGACACCTGAAGAGATTGCGGCAGTGGCTAACGCGATTCAGGGTCTGCACGACTAATTCGCTTTAACAGCTAGCTGTTAAAAATAAAACGGCGACAACGACAACGTTGTCGCCGTTTTTGTTTGAACCTGTTGTAAACTCCTGCGTCTAAGAACGCACTATTACCACAGGATTTAAGACATGCCTAAATTTGTATCTTTCGCATTATCATCACTACTCTTTCTGTTCATCAGTCTCAGCGCTCACGCTGAAGGCCCAATGGAAGGTGTTCATTACGAACGTATTACCCCTGCGTTGCCAAGCGGTGCGCCTGAAGGCAAGGCAGAAGTCGTCGAAATGTTCTGGTACGGCTGCCCACACTGCTTTCGCTTTGAGCCTTACGTAAAAGGCTGGCTGAAACAGAAAGCTGACAATGTTGTCTTCACACGTATGCCTGCCATGCTGAGCCCGAAATGGGAATCTCACGCGCGCTACTACTATGCAGCAGAAGCCCTCGGCGTCACGGAAAAACTACATGACCCTCTATTCATCGCTCTGCATGAAAAGAAACAACGCCTGTTTAAAGAAGAAGATCTGCTTGATTTTGCCGCATCGAAAGGCGTTGATCGTTCAAAATTCGCCAAGGCATTTAAATCATTTGCCGTGAGTGCCAAGGTCAAGCGAGCCAAGAAGTTCGGCGAATCTATCGGCCTCAGCGGTGTTCCAACTGTCGCGATTGATGGTAAGTTCATCACCAGCGCAACGCATACCGGCAGCTTTGAAGGCCTGGTTTATTTGATGAATAGCCTGCCGAAAGAAATACTGGCAGAGACGCCTGCAGAGACTGCTAAGAAGTAATCACTCGATTGAGGGTGAAGGGGCAGTCTAGCAGGCTATTGAAATTCGCTCAGGTGAGCATGAGACAAGGCAAAAATGATCGAGAGAGCGGAGTATATAGCGAATATATGAGCATCTTGAGGTCATTTTTAACGCCGTATCATGCCAGCTGAGTAGAATTTCAATAGCCTGCTGCTAGCCTTTGCCCTCATATACGATCCGCCAAACCCCATCCGACTCTTTCTGCCAGTACTGGCGCTTGTTTGATGTACCTTTGAAATTACTACTTTTGTAGTCCTGCTCATACGAAACGATAACCATATCTTTCTGGTCGGGATAACCCAGAATACTGATATTCGATAAATCGACGTCGATGTATTTTTTATGGCCATTCACGCGATGCTTGTGTTTTGCCCATGTTCTGTAGTCTTTACCGTCACTGCGAAACTGCTTTGAGTAGTGTTTTAGATACGCTGAGACATTGCGGCTCTCCCAGTCGCTTTCCCATTTGTGCATCGCGTTCTCCAGCTCACGACGCTGACGCGTAATCTCATCCTGAGAACGCCAGTTTAGTCGGCTAGAAATAATGACCGGCGTTACTCCGACATCCAGAAATGGCTTAATCGCGTCCAGCTCTGGATTGCTCATCGCCAGACATCCCCGTGTATCGAGTGGGACACGGCTATAGGTATTACTGGGTACTCCGTGCAACCAGATACCATGGCCGGTTTTACCATGACGACGATCCCAAGCATTTGGATAATCGATTGGATAAGCGCCGCTACCATATAAATCTGGCAGCTTGCTCACATCCAGAGATGATGTGACAAAATAGGTACCCACGGGCGTTTTATGGTCGCCCTCTACCCGTTTGTCTTTGCCTTTCTTACCATGCGTGACATAGAAGTCCGCTAATAGACGGGGTTCGCCCTGGTCATTTTCATAAAGATATAAACGTGAACGCTCTAGATCGGTCACAACGACTGTTTTTTGTTCATCGGAAAGCTTTAGCAGGACTTCAGGTAGCTGTTCTTCACTGATGTTTTCCTGATATCGACGCCATCGGACCCTTGCTTCGTGACGAAGACCATGAACCTTGTCCTGGGCTGACGACAGATCTGTTTCGCCTA
Organism: uncultured Gammaproteobacteria bacterium; assembly: GCA_942491945.1. Classification (GTDB taxonomy): domain Bacteria; phylum Pseudomonadota; class Gammaproteobacteria; order JAJDYQ01; family JAJDYQ01; genus JAJDYQ01. The sequence continues at coordinate 9,785 of CALODD010000098.1, forward strand.
GCAGACCTTGCGGCATACCCGCCTTGGCCATTAACAGATCGGCATAAACCAGCTGTGCCAGCTGGAAACGGGGAGTATCTTTAAGTAGACCTTTGACGTCTTCGATTGCATCGTCCAGCTTTTCGTCGCTGACTTTATGCATAGCACCAATGAGCTTAGGCTCAACGGCCTGAAACTCGTTGGCGAACAGGAGGTTCGTGGCTAGCAGGGTACTTAAAAATAATAGTGTTCTAATCAGAGACATAGGGCCGAGATTACCTAATTTATCTATATATACAACAGATTAGATCGATTTCTCCCGAAATATCTTCCACTGACCATCGACCAGAATAATATCCAGGCGCTTACGATCAACATCTGAATAGGTATTGGATTCATACTTCTGAGTAAAGTCGACACGTACACGCTCATCATTTACGTCCACAAAACTGATATCGGACAGAGTGATACGAATATAGTCCGGACGTTTCAAACGGATATGCCGTTGCATACGCCATTTCGCCGATGACCCCTTGGCCGGTTTAAAAGAAGAGGCATAAAACGATAGATAGTCTTCGACATTCTGCGATGACCAGGCTCGCGACCATTCATCAACAAACTGCATGACATTAGGATTAGGGGCCTGCTCAACAGGTTCAGCGACAACCTGGGTTGCGACAGGCGCATTAGCAACGACATTTCGTTCAATAACTTCAGGTAGCGGTTCAGGTTCAACCGATGCAATCACGGCTGGCGGGCTTCTGACATCAACAGCAGCAACTGATGCACTATCAGCACCATTGACAAACATCTCGTCAATTAAGGATAGCTTCACGCGCAAACCATCCGCACCATCTTTTTCCAGATCCAGCGCCTGCTGATATGCTTCAGAAGCCAGCTTGGCGTAGATATCGCCCAGATTTTCATAGGCCGTTGAATAACTCGGATGGGTCTTTAATGCCGACTGCAGGGCATCTCGTGCGCGGTCGTAATCACCTTCAGCAGCATAGATCACGGCAAGGTTGTTATAAGGCTCGGGTAACTCCGGGTAATCGCGTGTTAATGCCGTGAAAACGGCGATAGCCTGCGTTGTATTACCCTGCTCAACCAGTATCAGCCCTTTAAGAAAGCGGGCCTCAGGAATTTTCGGTGATTGCTTCAATACCTTATTAACGACAGACAGTGCCCCATCAGTATCACCCTGCCGGAGTAAATTCTCAGCGTTTTCTAACTGATTACCATGCACGGCTGAAACAGAAAAAATGAACAGCAAGATAAAGCTAAGCAGACTTCGCATTCAGGTATATCCGTTAATTTAACGAGGCGGTATTTTTCCAGAAAGAGACCAGATTAACCACCCTTATGATAAGAGCATTTTAATCGCGACCAAAACAAGAAAGCCCGCAAAAATACGTTTAAGCAGCAACGTATTCACGCGATGGGCAATACGTGCGCCAACAGGTGCCATCAAAACGGTTCCGATGACTAGCGTTAGAAGCACCGCAAGGTCGATATAACCTAACCGCCAGCCTTCCCAGCCCAGTGCCTGATAACCTGCGACCAGATACCCCGCAGAGGCAGCAACGGCAATCGGCATGCCATTAGCAGCAGCGGTTGCCACCGCATTACGAATATTCACGCTATGCCACATCAGATAAGGCACGGTCATTGTTCCTCCGCCGATACCAACGACACTGGAAACAATCCCAATTATGATGCCAGCCAACGACATGTTCTCGATGTTAGGCAAATTCTTTCTCGCCATGGCCTTCCAGCCCGTTGCCATCTGTATCGCCACCAGAATCACGAAACCCGCAAAGATATGCTTAAGCAACCCTGTTTCCATACGATCAACCAGAAATGCCCCCAAAAAGGCACCAATAATGATTGCTGGAGCCATACGTAGCGCGATTGGCCACAAGACTGCGCCATGACGATGGTGCGCCGTAACTGAAGAAACAGAAGTAAAGACAATGCTGGCTAATGATGTACCCAATGCAATATGCATAATTACAGCACCATCAACACCCATGAAAGGCAGCAGGACAACGAGTGCGGGAACTATGACCAGACCGCCACCTATACCAAGCAGGCCAGCGAACACACCGCCGATTGCGCCGATTAGAAATACATAGGCATAAAATTCTATTGGCGACATAGCTGACAATTCAGGCTTATTTGTATATTAATGGAAAGTATTACCGGCCCTATTAACACTGAGCGTACCAAGTTCCTCTCCCTTTCCCATGACGTATTAAAAATCCCTGTTCTACCAATTCTGATAAACGATTTTTTATTGTAGGTCTGGAAATCGTCGTAATCAGCTTTTCGGCCTCTCTGATTGTTATACGCTGATGACTCTCAACATACTGCATAATCTGCATACTTTCTAAAGGTAGATCTGCATACCTGTCAGTGGCTATTGTTTTTTCAATTAAATGATCCTTTTGCCGTTTCAATGAAAGCAGAAAGAATTTTAGCCATGGCAACCAGTCTATTTTCTCCTCTTGCAAAGTCCTCTGTGTTCTTTGCAACCCAAGATAATAGGCATCCTTATTTTTCTCGACGATGCTTTCTAATGATGCGTACGGAATATAGCTATAACCTGCCTTCAGCAGCATTAAGTTAACAAGAACTCGGGATAAACGACCATTGCCATCCTGAAAAGGATGTATCGCTAAAAAAACGACGCTGAAAATACCAGCAACGATTAAAGGATGATAGCTATTGTCTGATAGTGTTTCACGAGTCCAATCCAGTAAATCCTGCATTTCCCTCGGAGTATCAAACGGGAAACTGGTTTCAAAAACAATCCCTAAACTCTTCCCGCCAGAGTCAAAAGCCTCAACGCCATTTGAATGCTTTTTATATTCTCCGCGATGCCGATCATCTTTTTCGGAATGCCTTAACAGTGTCGCATGCAGTTGTTTGACGTAATTCTCGGTAATTGGAATTTCTTCGAAATTCTCAAAGATGGTTTCCATCACTTCAGCATATCCCGCCACTTCCTGCTCATCACGGGTCAGGAATGAAGTTTTACCAACATTACTCAGCAACTCTTCAATTTCGGAATCACTCAGCCTGGCTCCCTCGATTCGGGTGGAAGAGCCAATACTTTCTATCGTTGCCACATGGCGCAAAATCTGAAGATAGTCAGGATTCTGATCATTCTTTGCACGCCAGCTTCCCTTGAACTCATCAATTTCAGTAACGAGCCGCAATAGTTCGGGGGTAATCGATAAGGAAGAAAGATCCATAACTAGCCAATAAATGACAATGTTTATCCAATATTAGCCATAAATATCCAATTAGCAAGATAATATATCTATTTATTCAATATTTTGCACCTGTTCGCGCATCTGTTCGATTAACACTTTGAGATCAACACTCGCCTTAGTTGTTTCAACATGAGATGACTTGGAACCCAGCGTATTGGCTTCGCGGTTGAACTCCTGCATGAGAAAATCCAGGCGACGACCTACCGGTTCATTTCGATTTAAAATGTCACGAACTTCAACGAGATGGCTTTCCAGTCGATCCAGTTCTTCATCCACATCCAGCTTCTGTGCCTGAAACACCAGCTCCTGTTCCAGTCGATCCTGATCGGGCTTTTCAGTTAAATCTTTTAGACGCTGGTTGAGCTTTTCGCGAATATTCTCGATGACCTGTGGACGGTTTTCTCGAGTGCTTTTAACGATACCTTCAATATCATCGCAACGTTGTAGTAACAGCCCCTTCAATCGATCACCTTCTGAGGCGCGCATTGCACTGAGGTCATCCAGAGCTTTTTCAAAAAGCTCCAGTACGCCTGCAGCAATCGAATCAATTTCCAGTTCGGGCTCTTTCACCACGCCGGGCCAACGCAGAATCTGCAGGGCGTTTAATGTTGAGGGTGATGACAGATGCGTATCGGCTTCATGACAGAGATGAATCACCTGCTTGGCCAGGTCTTCATCCATCTGTAGTGACTGCTGCCCGGAGACAACACGTTTGAAACGCAGACCACAATCTAACTTACCACGCTTAATTTTTTTCGATGCCAGATCACGACAACGTGTTTCCAGTGCGCGGAACTCCTCCGGCATACGAAAGTAGGTTTCCAGGTAACGGTGGTTAACACTTCGAACTTCCCAGACCAGTTCGCCCCAGTCTTGCCTTGCTTCAGCGCGGGCAAAGCCCGTCATGCTATAAATCATCCCCATCCCCTAATTCAATCCGTATTTAAAAATTTCGTCCGTGAACAAGTAGCATGCGTATAATCGCGCGCCATTACAATTCTAGTTAACGAGAACCACATGACAGACAGCACACGCCCTAGCAACCGCGCGCCTGACGAAATGCGCCAAGTCTCTATTACCCGCAACTTTACCATGCATGCCGAAGGATCGGTGCTGATTGAATTTGGTAATACTAAAGTCATTTGTACCGCCTCGATTGAAGAACGTGTGCCGGGCTTTTTACGTGGTAAAGGCGAGGGCTGGGTTACCGCTGAATACGGTATGTTGCCGCGCTCTACGTCCAGCCGCATGCGCCGTGAAGCCTCCAGCGGCAAGCAGGGTGGCCGTACTCTAGAAATTCAGCGTCTGATTGGGCGTTCGCTTCGCGCTGTTATCGATATGAAGAAACTGGGCGAACGTACGCTGACAATCGACTGTGATGTGATTCAGGCCGACGGCGGTACACGTACTGCATCAATTACCGGTGGTTTTGTCGCGCTGGCTGATGCGATTAACAATCTAATGGCGGAAGGTAAGCTGGATGAGAACCCTTTGACCGGTAGTGTTGCCTCGATTTCTGTAGGTATCTATAAGGGTACACCGGTACTGGACCTGGATTACCCGGAAGACTCAAACGCTGAGACCGATATGAACGTCGTCATGGACGGTGAAGGTCAGTTCATTGAAGTACAGGGAACCGCCGAAGGCCACCCGTTTAGCCGTGATGAGCTCAATAGCCTGCTGGCGCTAGCGGAAAAAGGCATTACTGAACTTAAGGCGCTGCAGCAGGAAGCGATTGATTCATGACCGATAAGACCATCGTTCTGGCGACCGGCAATGCCGGTAAAGTAAGAGAGCTGCAACAGCTGCTTGGCGGTAGCGGTTACAGCATTGCGCCACAGTCTGATTACGATGTACCTGAGGCCGTCGAAGACGGCCTGAGTTTTGTTGAAAATGCTCTCATCAAAGCCCGTAATGCAGCACGGCATTCCGGCTTGCCTGCCATTGCCGATGACTCGGGTATTGCGGTTGACGCACTGGGCGGAGCGCCCGGTATCTATTCAGCGCGTTATGCCGGCGAAGGTGCCAGCGATGAAGACAATTTTCGCCTGCTGCTAAAAAATACCGAAGCCTTCAGTGATGAAGAACGTACTGCGCGCTTTCTCTGTCTCATGGTCTACGTACGTCATGCGGATGATCCCACGCCACTAATCTGTCAGGGCGAGTGGCAGGGGCAACTATTACGAGAACCACAGGGCGATAATGGTTTTGGCTATGACCCTATCTTTTTCGTTCCCGAAAAAGGCTGTACTTCAGCGCAACTCAATAGCGATGAGAAGAATGCCATGAGTCATCGCGGTAAAGCTATTCGCTGTCTGATCGACAAACTCGCTGACGTATAAATCATGAAAACAGGGCTTTACATTCATCTGCCCTGGTGTGTTCAGAAGTGTCCTTACTGCGACTTCAATTCACACGCTCTAAAACAACCTCTGTCAGAACAGGACTATGTCGATGCCTTAAAGCGCGACATGGGCTTTGAGACCGAACGCTGGACTGACCGCACATTCACCAGCATCTTTTTTGGCGGCGGCACCCCCAGCCTGTTCTCAGGCGATGCAATTAAAGAAATCCTGGAGACAGCTGCATCGGCCTTTTCGCTCGATACGAATATCGAAATCACCCTGGAAGCAAATCCCGGGACGGCTGAAGCTGAAAATTTCAAAGGCTATATCGAAGCTGGCGTGAATCGGCTATCGATGGGATTTCAGAGTATGGACGATGACATGCTCAGCAAGCTAGGCAGAATTCATTCATCACACGAAGCCAGACAGGCTTATCGTATTGCACGAGACGCTGGCTTCAGCAATATCAATATTGACCTGATGTTTGGCTTACCTGAACAATCCTCAGACGCGGCCATTGATGACCTTCTTCAGGTCCTACGGATAGCACCTGAACATATCTCCTGGTATCAACTGACACTGGAGCCCAACACGCCGTTCGCACATTCGCCACCAAGCCTGCCAAAACATGACGACTGCTTTCAGATGCAGCAACAGGGTATCCAACTGCTCGATGAAAATGGCTACGGGCGTTACGAAGTGTCTGCCTTCGCAAAGCCAGATCGACAATGCCAGCATAATCTCAATTACTGGCGTTTTGGTGATTACCTCGGTATCGGGGCGGGTGCGCATGGTAAACATACAGGCGAAGGAATCACTCGCGATGCTCGTGTTAGACACCCGAAAGACTATCTGACCCATGCTGGCACGCCTCAGAGCCTGCAAAATCAGGAAACGATCAAACCCGATCAGCGATTATTCGAATTCCTGCTAAATCGACTACGACTAAGAGAAAGCTTTCTGCTGGACGATATGGAAAGGCACACTGGCACGAACCCAACTGAGCTCCAAAAACAGCTGGCAAATCCGCTTAAGCAGGGCTTGCTGGAGGTCACGGAAACCGAATGCCGGGTCACAGAACGCGGTTTTGACTATATTGACGAAATTCTGGTCAATGTATTAACCGAATAAATCAGCTAAGTGCCTGTTTTTAGAGGTATCTCTAGCCCATTTATTCACAATGAATGCGTTTTTACGAATATTACAATGTAAAGCGCATTTATGACAAAGCAATTACTCAGAAAATAGCCATAACCTATTGATTTAAATGATAATATAAAACTGTATATATTTTATACAATCTAATAGTAATCATTATTTTCAGCTATTTTTAGACCCATATTCGACAATAACACACAGAGTTATCCACAGATTTTGTGGATAACTTCACCGTGGCTAATTTATGCTTGTCAGCGGGAGTCAAGATGGGTACGATACGCGCCCTTTTCGATGGCCCAGACATTTTAGGTGCGACAATGAAACCCGAAATTCATCCTGCTTACAGTGAAATTACCGTTACCTGCAGCTGCGGCAACAGCTTTCAGACTCGCTCTACTCTGGGTGACGCACTGAACGTGGAAGTTTGCTCTCAGTGCCATCCGTTCTACACCGGCAAGCAGAAGATGCTGGATACCGCTGGACGTGTTGATCGCTTCCGTAAGAAGTACGGCATGAAGTAAGCATCAAGCATGCTTAAGTTTTTCCTGAAAAGGGCGTCGATATTCGGCGCCCTTTTCTTTTGCGCCCATTATTTTTACGCAAGCCAGGCTCATGCCAGCCAATGCACTCCACCTGGCGACATTACCTACCACCCGGTCAAACACATCTACGACGGAGATACCGTCAAACTTTCCAACGGTGAAAAGATTCGTTTGATTGGCATCAATTCACCAGAGATGGGGAAAGATGGCAAACCCGATGAGCCCTTTGCCCGGGCTGCCCGCGACTTTCTGCGAGACCAACTGCGATCAACTAACTATCGGATAGGTTTAATGGCAGATCGGCAGGACACAGACCGTTTTGGCCGTAAGCTGCGCCACGCCTTCCTGCCTGATGGCACCAATTTAACGAGAAATATGCTGCAAGCCTGCCGAAGTCTCAAGGTCGCAATGCGCGCGGGAGGACAATGAAGGCGAACTGGGCGTCATCATCGCCGGTGTAGCTGAAGCAGGATGGTGTAGGAAAGCTGGTTCTGAGAATCTTCTGTGCGCCCGGGTCGGTGATGGCGGCCAGGCTGATTGGGAATATATCATGCGCCTGCTCCCTGCCCTTGTCTCTCTGTCCCTGCTGCTCGGCATATAAAATGCCAATGGTGGCACGCAACAGACCGGCGCAACCGATCCCGGAGACATAGCAAGAAAACACTGGCCGTGCAGGTCCTCGTGGCCCGATTGCCGATGACAGCCGCGCCAAGGTCGGCAATGCGGTCTGGATCGACGGCAAGGCCGATGTCCGTGCTGGATGCCGGCCCGGGCAGCTTCATCCGCCACGCCGAAGCCGGTGTCGATTTCAAGGACCCCGTCGCGCTGCTGCTGACCCATTTTCACGGGGACCATGTCGGCGGACTGCCCGGCCTGCTCAACAGTGGCGATTTCGCCAACGCCAAGGTGATCTGCTGATCGCCGGACCCGAGGGATCGGACCATTCTCCGTCAACCTCGCAGCTATTGGAGGCAATGGTCGGCAAGACCGGCGCCCTGCGCTATCTCATCTTCTATCTGGAGGACGAGGTCCGCTGCCGGAGCAATCCGTCGTCATCGAAACCGGCCGCGATTATCTCCAGGCGGTCATCGCGCTGGACGGTGTCATTGATACGATCGCCGTCCATCATCTCAGCGTGCCGGCGCTCGCCTATGTCGTGCGGACGAAGGGCAAGCGCCTGTTGTTCGCCGGCGACCAGAGTTTTCTCAGCGAAGCCTTTGTCGAAGCCACCCCGCAACGGCCAGCCGGTTCGATGTTCATGCACAACGCCATTTCGATGGCCGACGGACAACCGCGCGGTTTGCACCGCGACGGGCGGTCGATTGGCGAAGCAGCGAGAGCAGCAGGCGCAAAAACTGGTGCTGACGCATCATGCACAGCGCGCACTGGATGACCAGGACGCGATTTTGGCCGATCTGGGGAGAATTTTGACGGGCCGGTGGAATTTGCGGATAGTCTGTCCTGTTTTGCGGTGATCTAGACGGGGATAGCCAATAGGCTGTCCCTGAGAAATACGGGGACAGCCTATCCGGCAATCACAACTCAAATTTGATCAATTTTCCAATGCCGTTGATCGAATATTCGATCGACCATGCGTCTCTCTTGATATCTGACATTGGGAAAATATCATGACGCATACAATGGCATGGCATGCGCAAAATTGGCGATGATGGCCGGTCTGGCGCATCGACGACAGGCCCTGGCCAATGCACAAAACACGCCATCGAATCCCCTATCAACTGACCCATTCTACAACTACGACAATTCCCTGTCGCCCGACGGAGAAAACAGATGGTTTCATCAAATATTT
>CALODD010000099.1:0-25617 GCA_942491945.1 uncultured Gammaproteobacteria bacterium
CAGGTAATGGTGCTGGCTTTTCAGTCAAATGCATCATTGATGTCGCTAGTACAGTTTTGCCACTAAATAGACGACGTCTGGTGAGCATTTCATAAAACAATACACCGAAGCTGTAGATGTCACTGCGGTTATCGATATTGTCACCACGGATTTGTTCTGGGCTGGAATATAGTGGCGTGCCGACCGTCTTGCCGACTGTGGTCAGGCCCTTGTCATTATCGGCCAGGTCTTTAGCAATACCGAAGTCCACCAGTACAGGTTGGTGCGTCTGTCTGAAGATAATATTCAAAGGTTTCAGGTCACGGTGCACAATATCATTACGGTGCAGGGTATCCAGTGCTGAAAGAATCTGTTTTGCATAATCCAGTGAATGAGAAAGGCTGATACCTTCATTCATAGAATTACGTAAATTTCCCGCAGGTAAATACTCCATAATCATATAGGCATACTCGTTGGTGAAACCCTGGTCATAAACGGTCACAATGCCGGGATGCTTTACTTTAGCGATAGAGTTAAATTCATCGATAAAGCGATCCAGTTCTTTTTCATCATGGGTTAACTTGCGGTGTATTAACTTAACGGCAACCTGTTCTTTGCTCCGTGAACGTTCTGCACGATATACCGTCGCCATAGAGCCTTTACCGATATAACCGGTGATACGGCAATCATGTATAAAGGTTTGATCTTCAAGTATGTCATCCAGATCAAACGCCCAGTTGCGTCCTGATGGGTCTGTGCTTACTTCTTCATCTACGGTGCCTGTCTGGGTATCCATTTCAGCGAGTTGTCTTCTGGTCTCAGCATCCAGCATCAGTTCATCGGTTATGGTGACAGCTTCGGGCCGATAATTGGGAGACATACCTAAAGCTTCCTGGATAGACTCATAGAGCTTTGCAGCATTGAGATCATCTTTGGTAAGAAAGTCACTGGCGCCAAGTTTGATCGCCTTTACTGCCAGAGATTCGCTACCTTCGCCTGTAACAATGATGGTTGGAGGAAAGCCTGGTTTGCTGTGATAGGTGTTAATCCAGTTAAATGCAGTTCCATTGTTCAGGTTGTAATCCATGATGAGTACATCATAGTTTTTCCAGGGAAACTTATTCGAAGGAAAGCCGTTTTCAACCGGATCATAGCTCTCGATGACGGCGTCTTTATTCTTTGAGCGCACAAGTCGTTCCAGCAAACGCTGGTGAAACTTTGAGTCATCAATAATGAGTATGCGTGTAGGCAAGATTTCCAACTCCCCAACTGGATATCAGCAGGTAAGAAGTATATCGATTCTTCATATGTTGAATCCGTACTATTTGTAAACAATTGTAATATTATTGTATTTTTTAGTTACAATCACATTGTTCATTTTCTGCGCACTATATAGTTATGGGGAAGCTATATGGATAGCGATATTAGATCAGCGTGATGATGAAAATTTAGTCTCGTGAATTTAGTGGTTAATAACAACGCAGGCTGGAACGGGAGAGAAGCTATGGAAATAATTTACCATTCATTTGAAGGCATACCTGAAGAATGGCCTGCTGATATAGCGACCATGGATTCAGATAAAACACTGGTTCTGATCTTTGCGGCGAGTCATGCAATTGATAAGCCTGAGGTGTTTGAGTCTTTATCTAAATTGATGCCCGCAAGTTGTATTGCTGGCTGTTCCACTTCGGGCGAGATACACAATACCGAAATCTACGATGACAGTCTGGTGATAGCGGTTACACGATTTACCGATACCAATGTTCGTATGGCATCGGTTGATATTTCAGAAGGCCATGATTCGCATCAGGCTGGACAACAATTGGCAAACGAACTAAAGCAGGATGACTTAAAAACTGTCCTGGTATTTTCAGAAGGCCTGAATATCAATGGAACAGAACTGACTGCGGGTATTAGCGAAACATTGGGGGCTGATGTTGCAGTGACGGGCGGCCTTGCAGGGGACGGCTCTCGTTTTGAAAGAACCTGGGTACTAAGCAATGGTCGTATCAGTTCGGATCAAATCGTTGCCGTGGGTTTATACGGCGACAAAATTCATGTGAGTTATGGCTCGAAAGGTGGGTGGGCAGAGTTTGGTATTGTTCGTGAAGTCACCGCCTCAGACAAAAATATCTTACATGAAATTGATGGTGAGCCAGCGCTGGATGTTTATAAAAAATATCTCGGAGAGCAAGCCAAAGAATTACCTGCATCTGCGCTCTGGTATCCGATTGCAATATGTCCTGAGAATGAAGGTGATGAACCTATTGTTCGGACGGTTCTTGCTGTAGATGAGGACAGTAAATCCATGACCTTTGCCGGTAACTTGCCGACAGGGTGTCAGATTCAGCTCATGCGCACCAATCTCGATGATCTGGTTGATGCAGCAGAAGATGTTGCCGAGATGACCTGTAAGGAACAGGATATTGATGAACAGCAGCCTGTGCTGAGTATCGCGGTGTCATGTGTTGGTCGCCGTCTGGTAATGGGTGGTCGTACTGAAGATGAAATCGAAGCGGTACATGATGTATTACCTGAAGGGGCGCATTTACTTGGTTTTTATTCATACGGTGAGATCTCACCGTATGTTGATGGTACTTGCAGTCTACATAATCAAACCATGACACTGACGAGCATCTGGGAAGACTGATGCATCGTTTGCTGAAACGACAGTTACGACGTTTAAAGCTGGATACCAGCCAGCCGCCTTCTGCAGAAGAGTGGCAATCGTTCGTTGATGTTGTTAATACCGCTTACGAAGAATCCGATCAGGCACGGCGTATTCAGGAACGTGCATTGAATGTTTCTTCTGATGAAATGCGAAATTATTATCATGAATTGAAAGATTCAGAAAATCGCTTACAACAGTTTTTTGCTGCTTCGGGCGAAGCTATCTTTTTTCATGACAACGGTGTTGTTCTGGATGTTAACGATCAGTTAACCGATATGCTGGGTTATGAGCGAGAAGATGTGATTGGCCAGAACATCCTGCAATACGTCGCACCTGAATTTAAGGAGCTAGCTATCGAGCATATGTCCAAAGGTCTGGAAGATGCTTATGAGATTGATATTCTGACTAAAAGCGGTCACCTGATACCGGTCGTCGTCACAGCTCGAACCATGGATACCCAGGATAAAAAGATACGTCTTGTTGCAATACAGGATGTGAGTCGTCTGAAAGCTGCGCAACAGGAGCTCGAACTAGTCAATGACGAGCTTGAACAGCGTGTGACTGAACGGACTTCTGAGCTAGTTGAGGCAATCGAATTTGCAGAAGAAGCCAATCGAGCCAAGTCGATGTTTCTTACATCGATGTCGCATGAGTTACGTACACCATTAAATTCCATTCTCGGTTTTTCCCAGTTAATGAAGCTGGATGAAGAGCTATCAAATGAAAATCAGGAATTTATTGATCATATGGAACAGGCTGGCCATCATTTACTGGCATTAATCAATGATGTACTGGATCTATCGAAAATCGAAGCAGGCAAGATGGAGCTATCAACAGAAGAAGTTGATCTGGTCGGATTACTTAAAGAATGTCACCAGATTATGCAGCCTGTTGCGGAAGAGCGGCATGTCAGTATCGAGATGAAAACTGGAGAGCCGGTCACAGTGATTGGCGATGCCATGCGGATTAAGCAGGTGCTGCTGAATCTGCTGTCGAATGCCGTGAAATACAACCGTATGGATGGTTGGGTATTGATCGAATATAAGCTTAGTGGCGATAACGTTGATATCGGTATTCTAGATTCTGGCGTAGGTATTGATGAAAAAGACAAAGAGAAGGTCTTTGATAGTTTTGTTCGTTTGAGTAAAGCCAATGAATTCGGGGCAGGTGTTGGTCTGAATATTACCGCTCAGTTAGTCGCAGCCATGGATGGGTCTATTCGTCTCGATAGTCAGAAAGGTAAAGGTAGCCAATTCTGGGTCACTCTACCCATTAAGATTTAACTACCGCTTCGTTATTATCTTTGATTTAATAACGTCATGTCGGAATCCTCTCTCACAGTTCTTGTCGCTGAAGATATTTCAGCCAATCGTCTGGTCGCAGGTCATATGCTCAAGCACCTTGGCTATACCGCTGTGGATTATGTGGAAGATGGACAGCAGGCGATCGATGCCTGTCAGGATAAATCATATGATGTGATCTTGATGGATGTACAAATGCCTGTAAAAGATGGGCTCGAAGCCACTATGGAAATCATTGCTCAGGCCGATGTGCGGCGCCCGCCAGTCGTTGTTGGTGTTACAGCTCACGCACTAGATGCACACAAGGTCGAATGTCTGAAGGCAGGCATGACCTATCACCTTAGCAAACCCATTGTTATGGACGAGCTGAAAGAGATCATGCTGCAGTGTGAATCGATTCAGGGTGTCAGCTAGTAGTAAACCAATACCCAGCATTTAAGGTTTTTTCTTAAATCGGTGTGAATTTCCTTTGCTATTCAATAGAATAGCGCTTCTTTATCGCCTGTAGCTGAAGCCGCTGTCAATGTCCCAAACCCAACGCATTCGGGAAATCCCCTACAACTATACGTCGTTCTCTGATCGCGAAATCATTATTCGCTTTCTTGGTGATGACGGCTGGGCATTGATCAGTGAACTACGCGACCAGCGCCAGACAGGTCGATCGGCCAGAATGTTGTTCGAAGTACTGGGCGATATGTGGGTCATTAGCCGTAACCCTTATGTCACTGACGACATGCTGGAAAACCGCAAACGTCGCAACCAGCTCATCGGCGCATTACGCCATCGACTGGATCAGGTTGAGCAGCGTGCCGATGGTAATGAAAGGGCGCTCAAACTGTTTCGACTGGCCTGTGAAGCGGTCAAGGAATTCGAGGACGATCTCGATCAGCAACTGGCCTTGCGCAAGAAGGTCAAAAGCAAACTACGGAGTGTCACCTCATCACAGAACATCGACTTTGGCGGGTTGGCCCGAGTCTCCCATGCGACCGATGCGACCGACTGGCGTGTTGAAATGCCGTTTGTAGTGATCTCGCCGGATACGGAAGAAGAAGTCGCGGGTGTGGTACGTGCCTGTATCAAAGCTGGCTTAAGCATCATCCCGCGCGGTGGTGGTACCGGTTACACCGGTGGCGCAATTCCACTGCACAAAAACACGGCCATCATTAATACCGAGAAGTTGGAAAACCTTAGCGGCATTGAGCATGAAGCCTTACCTGAACTCGACGGTGAACATGCCGTCGTCAGTTGTGGTGCCGGTGTCGTCACACGTCGCGTATCTGATCTGGCTGATTCGGCCGGACTGGCCTTTGCTGTTGACCCGACCTCGCAGGATGCATCTACCATCGGCGGCAATATTGCTATGAATGCCGGCGGTAAGAAGGCTGTCATCTGGGGAACCGCGCTGGATAATCTGGTGTCCTGGACCATGGTCACACCTGATGGCAACTGGATGCTGGTGGAACGACTGAATCACAATCTGGGCAAGATACATGAACAGGAAGCCGTGCGTTTCCGCATTACCCGATACAAGAAGAAGCCGAGCAAACCGACAGGCCGGCCTGAGATACTGGAAGTACCTGGGTCTGCTATGCGTAAGAATGCACTGGGTAAAGACGTCACCGATAAATTCCTATCCGGTATTCCGGGCATTCAGAAAGAGGGCTGTGATGGCCTGATTACATCGGGTCGATTCCTGCTACATCGCATGCCATCACATGGCCGTACCGTGTGTCTGGAATTCTTCGGCACCGACCTGTCACTGGCCGTACCCGCTGTGGTCGAAATCAAAGATTATCTGGATGGACTCCCCGGTGTAGAGATGACTGGACTTGAGCATCTCGACGAACGCTATGTCAAAGCCGTTAACTATGCGACCAAGGCATCAGGTCGTGGTCGACCGAAGATGGTGTTACTGGCCGACATCGCCAGTGATGATGAAAATGCCGTTGGCGAAGCTGCATCTGAAGTTATTCGACTGGCGAATGCTCGTGACGCCGAAGGCTTTGTTGCGGTTAGCCCGGAAGCACGTAAACGCTTCTGGTTAGATCGCGCACGTACCGCAGCCATCTCGGCACATACCAATGCCTTCAAGATTAATGAAGACGTGGTGATTCCATTAGACCGACTGGCAGAATATTCACGCGGTATAGAGCGCATGAATATTGAACAGTCGATTAAGAATAAACTACAGATTATTCAGGCGGCAATCGATTATCTGACTAATAAGTTTGTTGACGATGCCATGCGTGATTTCGAGTCGCAGGACGAAGAAACACGCGAGCAGCTTGATAGTAAACAAACCGATGCCTTACTTGTATTGAAGGGGACACAATCACGTTGGCAGATGTTGTTAGAGCATTTCGATAAGCCAGCAGCAGAATGCGAAACCCTGAAAGGCGAAGAAATAGAACTGCGTGAAGGCGATCGAGTGATTGATCTGCTACTGCGTCGCGATATGGTGATTTCTTATCGTAAGGAAGTCCAGTTACCACTTAAAGGCATACTGACGGGCCAACAGATGTTACCGACCTGGGAGCGACTGGATCAGATCCATCAGGATATGCGTGACTCGCGCCTGTTTATCGCGCTGCATATGCATGCGGGTGACGGCAATGTACATACCAATATCCCCGTGCATTCTGATAACTATGAAATGCTACAGGAAGCAGATCGGCTGGTGGATCAGATCATGGAGCTGTCATTATCACTTGATGGCGCGATCTCGGGAGAGCACGGTATCGGACTGACCAAAATCCAGTATCTGGAAGATGAAAAGCTCAAAGACTTTGCTGACTATAAAGCGAAGGTTGATCCCGAAGATCATTTTAATAAAGGCAAACTGCGAAAAGGCACTGGCCTACAAACAGCCTATACACCTTCACTACGTTTGCTTGAGCAAGAAGCTATCATTCTGGAAGCCAGTGAACTGGGTGATTTGAACGACTCAATCAAGCACTGCCTGCGTTGTGGTAAATGTAAACCAAAGTGTATGACGCACATCCCGCGTGCGAACTTACTGTACTCGCCAAGGAACAAGATTCTCGCGACCGGCCTCATTATCGAAGCCTTTATGTATGAGGAACAAACCCGCCGTGGCGTGTCGATTAATCATTTCGATGAAATGAACGACGTGGCTGATCACTGTACGACCTGTCATAAATGTCTGAGCCCATGCCCGGTAAATATCGACTTCGGTGATGTGTCGATCCATATGCGCAAGATTCTGACCGATATGGGACAGAAGCGCAGTGCAGCTGCAGGTAAAGCTGCCTTGTTCTTCCTCAATATCACCAACCCACTCGGTATAAATATCCTGAGATTGGCAATGGCTAAGTTTGGTTTCATGGGAATTAATATCGGTCATCGCATTACTAAAACGTTGGGTATGCTCGGTACGAAGAAACGTATACCGCCAGTGACAACTGCATTGCCCAAAACGGGTGTGCAGTATGTAAACCTGGTACGTAAACCAGTCAGGGCGCATGTGCCCGCAAAATCCAGCCGCGCATTACTCGGGCTGGAAGACGCCGATTATGTACCAATTATCCGAAACCCGGATAAACGCGGTGACGGTATGGACTCAGTTTTTACTTCCCAGGTTGTGGTTCCGAGCGACTGTTTAGCCAGGTTGGTATGGCCACCATGGCGATGCTGTATGAAGTGGGTGCTCGTACTGTGTTGCCACCGGGTTATCTCTGTTGTGGCTATCCTCAAACCGCCGCTGGCCAGCATGAAAAAGGCCAGGAGATTACGACCGATAACCGTGTACTGTTTCATCGTATCGGTAACACCCTGAACTACCTGGATATCAAAACCGTACTTGTTTCATGCGGTACCTGCATGGATCAGTTACTCAAATATGAATTCGAACGCATCTTCCCCGACTGTCGTCTACTGGATATTCATGAATACCTGATGGAGAAGGGCATGAAGCTCGATGGCTCAAGCGGTACAGAGTATATCTATCATGACCCTTGCCACTCCCCAATGAAAACCTATCAACCGTTACAGGTCGCCTCAGACTTATTAGGCAAGGAAGTGATTGATTCCGATCGCTGCTGTGGTGAGTCCGGCACACTTGGAACATCGCGCCCGGATATCGCCGAGCAATTACGTTACCGTAAATCAGAAGAACTCAAGGCGAACGTTGAAACGGCGAAAGCAGAAAACAACAAGACAGATGTGAAACTACTGACCTCCTGTCCATCCTGTCAGCAAGGTTTATCACGTTATACCGATGAAACTGGACTGGATACCGATTACATCGTGGTCGAAATGGCCAATGAACTGATGGGTAAATCCTGGCAGGATGATTTTATCAAGAAAGCGCAGCAAGGTGGGATAGAGCGTATCTTGCTGTAGATTCCCGCCTGCGCGGGAATGACGGTGGTTTTCTAATGCCACGTCATCCCCGAGTGGTTTAGTCGGGGATCAAGTAAACACTAATTCGTATCAGGCTTCTTAACCGGCTTCATCGCATAAATGTCGCCACTATCGGTAGAGAAAACAATCCAGCCCTGCGGGCTTTGAGTTACGGCGCGAATACGTTCACCTAACTCTCCCAGCAAACGTTCTTCGCCAATCGCTTTACCGTTTTTATCCAGCGTGACCCGGTTAAGGTGTTGCAACTTCAAAGCACCAGTAAACAAATTGCCACGCCAGTTAGGAAAAGCATCACCGGTATAAAGCATTAAACTGCCCGGTGCGATAGACGGTGTGTATTGTTTGATCGGCTGTTCCATGCCTTTGCGGTGAGTGCCTTCACCAACCGCTAGTGGGCCCCAGTATTCCTTGCCATAAGAAATTACTGGCCAGCCATAGTTCTTACCCCGTTCCACTAGATTGATTTCATCGCCGCCACGCGGTCCATGTTCTATCGACCACAGGCGTTTATTCTCAAAATCATAGGCCATACCTTGCGGGTTACGATGACCATAGCTCCATATCTCAGGCAGGACATCATCACGCCTAACGAAGGGATTATCTTTCGGTACCTTGCCATCGCGATGCATTCTCATAATGCTACCCGCGTGGTTCGTCCGGTCCTGTGAATTTGGCCTGTCACCACGATCACCAACACCAAAGTAAACATAGCCGTTTTCATCAAACGCAATGCGGCTACCGAAGTGACGACCGCTGCTGGTTTCTGATTTTGTCTGTAAAACATCCTGCCACTGCACCAGCTTATTACCGGATAGCTTTGCACGGGCAAGTACAGTTACACCATCGGAGAAATCCTTGCGCACAAAGGTGAAGTAAATCCAGTCCCCCTTTTCAAAATCATGCGGAACTGCAACATCCAACAGACCACCCTGACCATCGACCAGTACATCCGGCTCTCCTTTAATTTTCGTGACCTTGCTAGTGGTTATATCCAGTAACTTGATCTCACCACCGCGTTCGGTAATCAATAATTGATTATCAGTAAGAAATGCCATGCCCCATGGCACTCCAAAGCCATCGGCAAGTCGTTCCAGCTTAAAGGTCGCGCGCTCGCTTTGAATGGTTTTAATGCCGGCGGCGTATCCTGATGAGAGTGTGAATGCGAGTAAAAATAGAATTAACAGGGCAGGGCTCAGAGCAAGAAGTCGCATAGTTGATACTCACGAATAAACATACCTTCAAGTTAGAGTACATTCTTTATATTGGCAAGAGTCCTCAGTAAACAAGTCGATAATCATTGAATAGCTGCTATATTCACAGAACGCTATCGGAGTTAATAATATGAATAAACAACTATCGGCGATTTCCGTTTTCTTATTGTTATTTATCAACCTTGCTGCCAATGCTGCAGGCATGGTCAAGATAACGCCACTGGGTAGTCATGAAGGTGAATTTTGTCGTCTTGATCGAGCACTGATATTTGAAGATCCAGATGGAACACGCTTGCTATATGATGCAGGTCGTACCGTCGCAGGGCCGGATGATCCTCGATTAGGAAAGATCGATGTCATTTTAGTGAGCCATATGCATGGTGATCATGTTGGTGATCGACATATACCAAATGTTGGTGCGGGTGAGTGTTCGTCACCTGATATTTCAACCAAAGTTGTCCCTAATACCAACAGCGTAAACATTGCTCTGAAGAAAAATGCGACCATCGTTACGGGTAGTGAAATGCCAAAGTTTTTCGCCGGTAAGTTAAAAGCATTGGGCGGCGACCCAAAAAAGTCTCAGCTCGTGCGTTTTGGCGCTTCAAAGAAAGTGAACGGAGTCACCATTACAACCGTACCGGCAGCGCATTCAAATGGTATCGCTGGCGCAATGATTAGTGGTCAACTCGGCCAGTTACTCGCATCATCAGGTTTAACGGCGTATGCCGGCCCGCCAACAGGTTACGTCATTACATTCACAAATGGATTAAAGGTTTATCTGTCGGGTGACACCGGTATTACAGCCGAACAGGATACTGTGGTGGGTAAACATTACGGTGTACAACTGGCAGTCATTAATATTGGAAATACGTTTACTACCGGTCCGACTGAAGCGGCCTATGTGATGAATGAACTCGTGAAGCCGAATGCGGTAATCGCATCGCATGCCAATGAACAGGCAACCAAAGGTGGTAAACCCATAAAAGGGACACGGACGGTGCAATTTCGGAAAGCGAGTAAAATGCCGGTACACATACCGCTCAGTGGCAAAACAATGAGCTTTGATGCTAATGGTAAATGTCAGACAGGTTGTTAAACGCTATTTTGGTTTAAGCTGAATCTCCCGCGGCTCAAAGTTGAAGTACATCTTCTCCGCTGGCAAGTTATAACTCCAGGGCAGGCCGACATTTTTCCAGCCATTCACTACACGTTGACCTTTGTCCGGGCCATCTTTCGCTTTCTTACCCTCAAAGCCTTCGACCTGGGTATAGACCTTCGTCAGGCCGGCTTCATGTAAAGCCTTTGCGGCCCATGGCGCACGCGTACCGCCTTTGCACATAATAATCACTGGCGTATCCAGTGACAGACCGCGAGTCGTGATCAGGTTTTTCACCGACTCGGCAAAGTCCGGATTCTTCAGCATGCGAAAACTACCGAACGGCTTGTTCTTCTTCATCTTCCAGTCCGTGGTCTGAAAACGGTAGGGGATATTGGCATCGACCGTCGTCGCCATACCGGTATGCTGAATCTCCGCCCGCGTGCGCACATCAAGCAATAGCACCTGATCAGGCTCAGCCAGCTTCATCTCATAAGCCTGCATCGCACCGATCTCAATACCCGTAGGCGAAGACGTACTGGCTGCCTGCGAAGCCACAGGCAGCAACAGCGCGAGCAGCGTAAAGGCGACAAGCCTCACTTTTCAGCTCTCTCGATAAACGCCTCCAGCTCGCTGATCAGGCCATACCAGATACCCATCGGGCCAGCATCCTCAATCGCCTGTACCGTATCCTCATCGTGATGCCCCTGCTTGAGCTTCTCGACATTGACGACATGTTCCTCATGACTACCGGATAACACGGTCAGGTCTTCTACATGATGAGGCTCCTCAGCAACCGCTTTAGCCTTTTCCATCAGCTCTTCAATATGACGTTGCCTGGACTCATATTCCCGAATGTGTTGTTCAACGAGATGTTCTTTGCCTTGCATGATCAAGTCCTCCTGTAACTACTTCCTTCATTAATAAGTTTAGTAAAAGGCTGGAAATTGGGATTGTCGCAGGTCAAGAATTACTAGAAGGAGGTTGTAATCAGCTCTTTTTGGAGCCGAATAAATATCCGTATTCGGCTCAACATACTCAGGCATACAGCAAAATATCGGTACACTAAATAAATATGTACATTAATAATGTACATATTTGGATTCAGTTCTTGAAAAGACCCAAATGGGGGTCTATAGTCCCCATATTGGGTCTTATTGGGATTGCAAGTCAATGTCTGAATCTTCTATTTCTGATGCGCTTTTTACGAAAACACAGCAACGGGTTCTGGGTTTGCTTTATGGCCAGCCTGATCATTCTTTTTATACCAATGAGATTGTGCGCCGGGCTGATATGGGGCGAGGTACGGTACGGCGAGAACTGGATCGCTTGATTGGAGCGGGATTGTTGACAGTGACTCATAGTGGAAATCAACATCATTATCAGGCGAATTCATTAAATCCAATATTTTCAGAGCTCAAGGCTATTGTCCGCAAGACATTTGGAATTGCTGATGTTATCCGCTCCACAATTGAGCCTTTTGTTGAACAAATTGAGCTCGCTTTTATTTATGGCTCAATTGCCAAAGGTGAGGAAACGGCAGATAGTGATATTGACCTACTGGTAGTAGGTGATGCTTTGGCCTATTCAGAGTTAATGGGTGTATTGCATTCTGCAAGAGAGGCACTTGGCCGACCTGTTAATCCTTTCATTTATTCTAAGGAAGAGTTGGCTGAAAAAATCCAGAGAGACAACGTATTTATTACGCGTATAATAGAACAACCAAAAATCTGGATCAAAGGCGAGGAGAGTGACCTCGGAGTATTTAGACAATCTGGTAGGTATTCATCGTCTTAAGAAGGAACCGCCGGATCAAAATGAATTTGATGGCCTAATTCAATCAGCACGCAATCGTATTGCCGATGCTCGTATTGAAGGTTTGTCTGAAGATGGTAAGTTCCTGTCAGCCTGTGGTGCTGCTCACTCTCTAGCTACAGCCGCTTTAAGGTGGCACGGCTATCGTTCTGATAACCGTTATCTCGTATTTCAGTGTTTACAACATACAGTTGATTTTCCTCGAGAAAAATGGCTGGTTCTCGATCAGTGTCATAAGAAACGCAATCTAGCGGAATACGAAGGACGGTTGGAAATTACCGATCAATTAATCAAGGAACTGATTGATATATCAGCTGAGCTATTAGTGCTGGTAGATAAAATGGGGCCTGTTTCGAAATAAGAGTGATACATGAAAAAAATATCAACAACAAAACTAGCGAAAGCTAGAGGTATTACCACTGGAGCAATGTATGAATTACTCACGACTGCCGGGTATATGGTTCGGGAAGGTGAAAAATCTGTTCTTACTGAGGCCGGACGTTACGCAGGTGGTGATACTGTCGACTCAAAGAAGTTTGGCGAATATGCCGTTTGGCCAGAAGATATAAAGTTAGCGGAGGCACCTGACAAGATCTCGAAGCAGAGATTGATTACATCTACTGTCATTGGAAAGGAATTTGAGATTTCTGCGAAGAAAGTTAACTCCATTCTTTCCGAGTTAGGGTGGATTAATAAGGCATTAAAGGGTTGGCAGGTAACCGGACATGGTAAAAAGCTAGGAGGCGTTCAGTCTGAGAGCAGGGATACGGGTGCGCCCTATGTGCGGTGGCCGGAGTCCATTGTAAAAGTTCGCGCATTACTTGATAGTGTCGATGATGTAAAAGGCAGCGACAAGACTGCGGTCAAATCAAGTGCTGAGTTTAGTGAGACAGTTAGCTTCCGTGAGAAGTTTCCAGCTAAGCATCGTGCTGCCGATGGGCATATGGTTCGATCTAAAGCCGAGATGGTTATCGATAACTGGTTGTATATGGCTGAATTAATCCATGCCTATGAGCGTAAGCTGCCGATTGAAGAAGATGTCTATTGTGATTTCTATATCCCCACCGGGTAAGAAGGTGTATATCGAATACTGGGGTTATGAGGATGATCCTAAGTATCTGGCGCGCAAAGAGAAGAAAATTGCTATTTACGAGAAATATGATTTCAATCTGATTCAGTTGAAAGATGCCGATGTGCAGAACCTTGATGATGTATTGCCACGATTACTATTGAAATACGATATTCAGGCATACTAAGCTACTATTTGCTTGTAGTTTTGCCCATGTGGTTTAAGTATCTTGAACAACAAACCTATCCTCAATCCTGTCGATAAACTGCCGCGAAGCCAGCGCCATGATCTGGATAAGAACCTCTGTACCTGTATGGATGTTCCCAAGATCAAAATCATCAATGCCATTGCAAATGGTGCGTATACGGTTGAGGATGTGCGGAAAGAAACTTATGCCACCATGGGTAGTCAGTGTTGTGTTCAGCAGGTGGAGCGTTTGATTGAGCTGATCTGTAAACCTGAACGGCGTAAGCGGCGTTCAAAAAAACGCTCAAAGGTCGAGTGATAGCGCGTAGCTCAGTATTTTCTAATTATTTTCATCCAGTTATTTATTCACATTGAGGAACAAAGCATGTTTCATCGTTCTCTATTTATTCTTTTAGTCGCTGTATTAGGTGTGGTTGGCTGTAATGAGACCTCTGCACCCGTCAGTAGTAATGTAAAACTTGAGATGATCGATATTGCGAAAGGTAACGGCACCGAGGCAAAAGCAGGCCAGCGTGTTTCTGTCCACTACACTGGTTGGCTTTATGATGAATCAGCTGCTGGCTTCAAGGGGAAAAAGTTCGATAGCTCCCATGATAGAGGGCAGCCACTTGAATTTCCTCTGGGTGGCGGCCGTGTCATCGAAGGTTGGGATCAAGGTGTGGCGGGGATGAAAGTCGGTGGTCGTCGTACTTTAACGATTCCGCCAGAACTGGGATATGGCTCTCGCGGTGCTGGCCGTATCATACCGCCAAATGCGACACTGATATTTGATGTGGAATTAATGGACGTGCGCTAGACCTTATTACGGATGACATGATTCAGGTGCCTGTACCGAATTTAATGTCGGTATAGCAGCTTGAGTAAATAAAATTGAGTAATGATCAGGAGCAAAAATGAATTGGGAAATCTATCTTTCCGGCGAAATCCACACCGATTGGCGAGAGCAAATCAAGCAGGGTTGTAAAGCGCTGGATTTGCCAGTGCGTTTTACGTCGGCGGTGACCAATCACGGAGCCAGTGATGCGGCGGGGGATGTACTCGGTGCTGAGCCGGAGAACTTCTGGCGCGATCATAAGTCGGCCAAGGTGAATGCGATTCGTACGCGGACATTGATTGAGCAATGTGATATTGCGGTGGTACGGTTTGGTGATAAATACAAACAGTGGAATGCGGCCTTTGATGCCGGACTGTGTGCTGCTCTGGATACGCCTTATATCACCTTGCATGATGAGGCTTTGATTCATCCGCTTAAGGAAGTCGATGGCGCGGCCATGGCCTGGGCGCAAACACCTGAACAGGTCGTTGAGGTGCTAAAGTACATAACAACGCAGGAATAAAACTACCCTGAGGTGATTCCCATGAGACTGCACTTATGTTCACTATTGTTAATGTTCAGCTTGAATGCTCTGGCATTTGATCTGGTTTATGAAGACGGTTCCAAAGCCGAATACGCTCATCCGCACGATGTCTTAATTTCATCTGATAATAAATATCTATACGTTGCTGATAACGGTAATGACCGTATTGCGATACTTGATGCGGAGAGTTTGAAATTGCTCAATACCTTCGCTGTTGATGAAGTGAGTCAGCCTCATGATGTAGTGTTTGATGAGCAGGGTCGTTTGTTGGTCGCGGATACGGGTAATAGCCGCATTGCGATTTATGAGCTAGATGGTTTATCGGGTAAATTGGTGGATGAGTTATCGGAATCGATTTCTCATCCTGAAGGCGTCGCAGTGCATTCCAATGGTCGTGTTTATGCGACGGGTGCGGCTTCCGATAATCTCGTTGCTTATGAAAACGGTAAAGTGATTGCTGAGCTGGGTGGTTTTTCTTCGCCGCATGATGTTTCGATTGCTGCCGATGGTTCTGTCTGGGTTGCGGATTCTGGCAATAACCGTCTAGTTGTTACATCGCCTGATTTGAAAATCATTAAAGTACTGGAAGGTAAGCCTTATAACTTTAATGGTTTACGTTATCTGGATTTTGATGATGCCGGGCGTGTATATATTGCGGATAAGTATAGCAATCAGATCAAGGTACTATCGCCGGATGATTCTCTGATACTGACGCTCGGTGGCCCACATAGCACCTTTGGGCCACGGTTCTTTAATCGTCCTGAAGGGATTTCTATCTCCGCTAGTAAAGTCTGGTTCGCTGATACGTATAATGACCGTATTGTGCGTTATCGGATTGAGCCATGAAGTGGAAGTGTCTGAATGAATCGACCCTGTATCAGGGTTTCTTTGGTCTAAAGGGTTTTGAATTACAACATGAGTTGTTTCAGGGTGGTGATAGCCCTATTCTGAAACGTGAGTTGCTAATCCGTTCGGATGTCTCTGCGGTATTACCTTATGACCCAATACGCGATGAAGTCGTTTTAATCGAACAGTTTCGCATTGGTGCAAAAGACCGTGAAGAAGGGCCGTGGCTGACGGAGATTATTGCGGGGTACCACGAGGAAGGTGAAAGTGCGGAGTCGGTGGTTTTCCGTGAGGCAAAAGAAGAGGCGGGTTGTGAGTTGACCGAAGTACGCCAGATGATGCGTTATTACCCGACGCCGGGTTGTAGTGCAGAGCGGGTTTATCTTTATCTTGGGCGCGCTAGTACCAAAGGCATTGGTGGTATCCATGGTCTGGAGCAGGAAGGCGAGGATATTCGAGTGAATGTGGTATCGACTCAGGAAGCCTTTGACTGGTTAGAGGCTGGACGCATTGATAATGCGATGGCTGTGGTCGCGTTACAGTGGCTACAGTTACACATAGATGATGTACGTACTGGCTGGTCCTAGTAGGCTGTTGAAATTCTACTCAGATGTCATGATACGGCGTTAAAAATGATCTCATGCATGTATATAGGGATGGCATTTATTGTATATAAACTGCGCTCTTTCGATCATTTTTGCCTTGTCTCATACTCATCTGAACGAATTTCAACAGCCTGCTAGAGTCCACGATTCGCAGTTTGAGACTGGTTATTCCTGTATAGTGCATAAAGGCTTCCGACCCTGGGGAGTTTCGAAACAATCAATTGATTGTTCTTACCGAACTCCATAAAAGCAGGAGCCCACATGGAAGGCATTAGCGATATTCGTATTGATGGCATAGATAATACTCGTCCACCGAGTGCGAAGAATTCAAACTACATTGATCTGTTTTTCCGGCTGAATCACAAAGCCCCCGCTGGCTGGTGTGAGGTCTTTAATGAAATAATGGTAAAGCACCCGAGTAAACCCAAAGTACGTGAAAACGAAGGGCTTTTTGTTGAGACATGGGTGAAGAAGGCCGATCAGATTGTTGAGCATGTTGAGCTTTTGAAAAAAGCCGTGATCAAATCTAGTGAGCAATACATCAAAAAACTGGAAGATGCGATGAAGGTCGATGCCGCCAGCGCTGCAGATGCAAAGGTCGATGATAGTCCGCAGGGGAAGCTGAATCGGATTATTGCTGAACTGGATTTTGGTGAAGACGAGTCGAAATAAGTTTCTCGTGCAAGCATTGCTTGTTTTAAATATTGTTCCTCGCTGTTAATTCCTTTATAACGCCGTTTTTATTTCGGTTGTCGTTATGGAACAGGAAACTCAAAGCCAAAGTGGTTCAAAGGCCGGATTCGTCTTAATTCTTATCGTGGTCGCGATTGCATCGGCCATGGTGGCGGGCCTGGGTGCATCGCAACTAACGGCAACTTATCTGGTCAATCAGGCGTTGGATAAAGATGCACGCGATGTGCAGCACCAGGTTAACGTGCTACGCCAATTGCGTGCGGGGGACGTTGATCAGACTATCGAACAACTAGAAGAAAAACTCGATGATGACTTGTTGATATTTGATCCCAAAGAGCCGTTTGACGGTCTAAATGAGAAAGCTGAGGCAAATATCAATCAGGCGATTATCGGCGCCAAAACATATCGAGCTGAATATCCTCGTACCTCAAACCAGCCTCATATTGATGAGATGGTGAACAAATTATTTGAAAGAACGAAATAGTCCGGTGGTTAGCCAGCTCGCCTTGCGTTGCCGGCAGGTGCATGTCACGATGATCAGATAACGTTGATCGCTGCATACTGACTCTGGGATTTTCTTTCTTACTTCCTGCATAGCGAACCGATGTCCGTTACGGATCTGGTCTCCCCGCATTTTGCAGGTTATTTCTTTGTTACGTTACCGTTACCAGACCTTTGAGTTTGGCCAGACCGATATTCATGTGCGCATGTTGCGCGACCGGCAACAGTTTGATGATGGTGCAGCAGAAATCGCTGAAGCGGTAGGTGTTTCTCAAGCGAGCTGGCCCCTGTTTGGCGTGGTTTGGCCCTCGGCCGAATTACTGGCCCTTCTGATGCTTGACTATGACATTGATGGCAAACGTATTCTGGAAGTCGGTTGTGGTATCGCTCTGGCGAGTTTGATGTTGAATCATCGTGAGGCGGATATTACGGCGACGGACTACAACCCTGAAGTGGGTGATTTTTTACAGGAAAATACTCGCCTGAATCAGGGGGAAGATATTGATTTCACTCGCACGAGCTGGGCAGATGAAGATGATGAGCTGGGCTTATTTGACCTGATTATTGGCAGCGATTTACTTTATGAGCCTGATCACGCGCAATTATTGTCTGAATTTATTCATGCGCACGCCAACCCCGAATGCGAGGTTATTATTATTGATCCGGGTCGAGGTCTACATCCGCGCTTTAGCGAAAGCATGCGTCACCTGGGGTTTAAACATAGTCAGTACAAGCCAGAAGGCAAAGATCATGTTGGTCGCCCATTCAAAGGGCAGGTATTAACTTATCGTCGTTAGTCGCCTGCTAATGCGCGGTGCGGTTCTGTTGCCAGTACAGATGAATTGCTTTCACGACATCTGGCAACGATGTACATAGTTGCATATAGGACTCATTGGCAATGCCCTGCATCTCAGCGAGCTGAAATACGGCTTCCAGCGGTGTCTGTAAAGCCCGCTTGGCATCGTCGGGCCAGAGTGGTGTAAAGCGGCTTAAGCCTTCGACAAAGCCGAGGCTCCAGCGTTGTGCATCGACATAGATATCGTTGTCATCGGTATTAAGCTCATCCAGCATGGGTTTGTATTCGGCATTATCATTTAGACCATCTTCGATACTGCTGTTAAGGGTCATCATGCTGTTGAGCGCTTCGGCATGTTGCTGCAAGTTGCTGAAGGCATCTTCTTTAAAGAGCAGTTCCAGGATTTCCACTGCTGGTAATGGATTAGGCCCACAAATGATGGATGAAATAAATCCATGCGCATAGGAAAGGCTCATGGCCTGTTTACCGCAGGCGTCTGAACGCAGGAACTGGTTTAGCTGAGTGAGGTCTTCGGTGTTTAGTGAAGGGCTATTATCGCTTGTCATGGGGCATAGTGATTGAGCACGTTGTGGGGGTCAAGATGTCGGATTGATCGTTTCCTGCTACTTTCCTGGATAAATTGGCAAATTTATCCAAAAAACCCGTAAATATTGCTGGTTATCAGGGAGTTAAAGCGGTTACACTGCACGCGCTACAATTTATACCCTGGTTTTTGTCGGAAGTTTTCTTTTAGGTCTCTACTGTTAATAACCTCGTACGATTTGTAACACACTTATTTTTTTATTATTTTTAGAGGTTATTTATATGGCTACTGGAACCGTTAAATGGTTTAACGAATCAAAAGGCTTTGGTTTTATCGCTCCTTCTGATGGCAGCAAAGACGTATTTGTTCATTTCTCAGCAATCGCGAGCGATGGCTTCCGTACACTGGCAGAAGGCCAGCAGGTATCATTTGAAGTTGAAGACGGCCCTAAAGGCCCACAGGCGCTGAACGTACAGGCTGCCTGATTAGCTACTTCCAGATGTTCTGACAAACCCCGCTTTATGCGGGGTTTGTTTTTTCTGCATGATTTATGGAGTAGCAAGCGATGAAAAAAATATTTGTCGGTGGTTTACCGCCAACTACAACAGAAGACTCATTGAACAGCATGTTTGAAGAGTATGGCAAAG
Source organism: uncultured Gammaproteobacteria bacterium (assembly GCA_942491945.1). Lineage (GTDB taxonomy): Bacteria > Pseudomonadota > Gammaproteobacteria > JAJDYQ01 > JAJDYQ01 > JAJDYQ01. The sequence continues at coordinate 19,723 of CALODD010000099.1, forward strand.
TCCATTCACTGAAACTGACCAAAGACCTGTTCTCAGGTGCCTGCAAAGGGTTCGGTTTTATCGAGATGGAAGGCCATGAGGCGCGTGCAGCCATTGCTGGTTTAAATGGCAAGATGGTTGGAGAGCGTAATATCACCGTGAAGTACGAAACGGAAAAGCCGGGTGGCAGGGGACGTCGCCGTTAATTTTTCCTGGTGGTGAATTTTCCCTGCTGAATCATTTTAACGATATCGATGTTCATCCGATCAAAGGGTGTATCGATACCGTCGTACCATATATTGGTTGCAAGACATAAACCAAAGTTTTCATTTGGCACGATGTGGCACTTTGCAAGATTCTGTAAGGTGCTACCGCCATGCCAGTAGATACGACCTTCCGCCCACCACGTTTTACCTGTTGCCCATGTGACAGTTTGATGAGTGGCCACGCTGTCGGGCTGATGAATAAACTCGAATGTCTTTGGTTTGAGGAATCTAGATTCGCCGCGTGCGCCTTTCAGATGCAATGCGACGAATTTGCCGAGATCAGTCATCGACATAACTAGATTTCGTCCTACAGGAGAACGGGCCTGTAAGCTTTGGTCTGCGCGGGGTGGTCGATGTTTGATCTGTCCTTTTTCTTTCACATGTTCCCAGGGGCCATCAATTGAGTTCGGATTTGCCGGTGAGCCAAAGCGAGCCGTGCTCATACCCAGTGGTTGAAACAGATTCTGGCCCATTAAGTTTTCGTAAGACTGCTGGGTTTTGCGTTCCGCATGCTGAGCCGCGATTACCTGACCGCCTCCATAGATATATTTATGGTCGGGTTTGGCCTGTGATTTGTCTTTTAATGCGGCAATTACATAGCCATAACGCTTCATGGGCGCGGAAGTGCCGTACTGGTCGGTTTTCGACTCTGGTGTACTCGGTGAATAGGGCATGCCACTCATATGACGGAGCAGTTGCGTGACAGTGACTTGTCGATAGTCAGACTGCATTTTGTTTAACAGTTCAGGGAACATGGCCTGGATGGTGTCGTTCCAGTCGAGCTTGCCTTCATCAACCAGTTTAGCAATCAGTGTGCCGGTCAGAGTTTTGGTGATGGAGCCGATATGAAAGCGGTCATCGACTTTAACTTTTGCAGAGTCACCGTGCTTGCGTACTCCCACTGCAGAAGCTGCGACGACTTTTCCACCGATAACAATGGAAGCAGAGAGGGCGGGTAGCTGCATTTGCTGGCGATATTCTTCCAGCGCCTTTTGAAACCAGACCGGGTTATCCGGCGTTGCCAGTGCTAGGTTGGCATAACCGATAAGTGACAGAAACAGTATAAATCGCCATATCATATGGGCAGTTTAGCTCATCTACGTAGGTGAGTTACAATGCACATAAGAGGACAAGGAAGCCAGTTGTGAGTGAAAAGGACGTATATATTTTCGAGGTAAAGCAAAAAGACTTTAATACCTCTGTCATTCTAAATTCTAACCATCGACCCGTGTTTACGCTATTTATGGGCGTGTGGTCAGAACACTGCATTGTAATGGCGAGTTATCTCGAAACACTGGCTGAAGAATTCGCTGGTCAGTTTGTATTCGCGAAAGTCGATATCGATGAACAGGAAGCACTCCGTGATGAACACGAGATTCGCAACGTACCGACGTTAAAGGTATTCAAAGATAGCGAAGTTGTATTTACCATGGAAGGCTTGCTCCAGTCTGATGAATTACGCGGCATCCTGAAAGATTATGGGATTTATCGTGAATCTGATGAGTTACGACTGCAGGCACGTAATGAGCACATGTCGGGTAATACGGTTGATGCAATCAAGTTGTTAACTCTGGCGATTCAGCAAGATCCTAAAAATACTCGTGTTGCCATGGATATGGTGCAGGTGTTTATCGATATCGGTCAGCTTGAACAGGCCAAAAGTCTCTACAACCGCCTACCAGATAGCGATAAGCGCGGTGAAACAGGCGTTAGCTTAATGGGGCAGCTGAATATCAGTGACATTGCATCGAATACAGCAGGTAAAGAGCAACTGGAAAGCCGAGTTGCGGATAATGCTGCAGACCATGTCGCGCAGTTTGATCTGGCACTGATATTCAGCTGCCCCATTAAGCTAACGCCTGTTTCACCGCGCTTATCGCTATCTGGTAGGCGGTTGTAGAGACTTTGGCCTGTTCAAGCTGACCGATATCGATAAACACCTGCACCATATCCATGGCAACACGAGTATTTTTAGGATCTTGCTGAATCGCCAGAGTTAACAACTTGATTGCATCAACCGTATTACCCGACATGTGCTCATTACGTGCCTGCAGTCGTAACTCATCAGATTCACGATAAATCCCATAATCTTTCAGGATGCCGCGTAATTCATCAGACTGGAACTGACCTTCCATGGTAAATACAACTTCGCTATCTTTGAATACCTTTAACGTCGGTACGTTGCGAATTTCGTGTTCATCACGGAGTGCTTCCTGTTCATCGATATCGACTTTCGCGAATACAAACTGACCAGCGAATTCTTCAGCCAGTGTTTCGAGATAACTCTTCATTACAATGCAGTGTTCCTGACCACACGCCCATAAATAAGCGTAAACACGGGTCGATGGTTAGAATTTAGAATGACAGAGGTTCGGTAAAGTCTTTGCTTTACCTCGAAAATATATACGTCCTTTTCACTCACAACATGCTTCCTTGTCCTCTTATGTGCATTGTAGCTCACCTACATAGATGAGCTAAACTACCCATATGATATGGCGATTTATACTGTTTCTGTCACTTGTCGACAAGAATATCGCCAGCAGATGCAGCTACCTACTTTCTCCGGTGATCGGTGGAAGAAGTCGTCGCGCAGCTTCGAGAACACTTGCAAGCGCGGCGAGCTCTGCAAAGTTCAAGTCGTGACCCACTTTCAATCGCAAACTCTGACCGGCAAACTGGTTGATGAAGGCAAGCTGGAACGACACCATCCAGGCCATGTTCCCCTGAACTGTTAGGTGCAGTCACGATATCAGTCACTGTCGCACAACTGCTCCCGTCTAGCATATTCACCGGTACACCAGAGTCGGAGCCGACCGGACGACGCGCTCCGCGCCCATGAAGCGTTATGGCGCGCGACAAAGACAAATCAAAATAAATACCATGGAGGCGGTCGAAAAACCCAGCAGTCTTACGAAGCAATGGGCCGGGTCACTGTTTCAACCACTGAATTGTGAGCGCGACAAGCGGCTGCCGATGGGAAATCCGAACTCCGATGGCCCCACCAGAGAACATGTGGGGGACAGATCAAACATCGACCGCCCCGCGCAGACCAAAGCTTACGGGCCCGTTCTCCTGTAGGACGAATCTAGTTAGCCAGGTATTGATCTCGGCAAATTCGTCGCATTTTGCATCTGAAGGCGCGCGCGGCTAGTCGGTCCTCAAACCCAAGACATTCGGGGACATTCATCCCGTGACTGACGTGGCCACTCATCAAACTGTCACATGGAGCGGTAAGCGTGGTGGAGCCGGAAGTGGGAACATCACACTGGCATGTGGCGGTAGCACTATACAGAATGTAGGAACCACGTAGAGTATAGGAAAACTTTGGTTTATGTCTTGCAACCAATAGCATGTGCGACGGTAATCGATGCACCCTTTGATCGGATGAACATCGATATCGTTAAAGCGTGGTCAGCGGGAAATTCACCACCAGGAAAAGTGGCTGGCGCACAAGACAAAATTGCCATATTACGCTCCGGCACCATCTTGCCGATTTAAACCGGCAATGGCTGCACGCGCCTCGTAATGCTCGACCGGGCCCTTGCAGGCGCCTGAGAACAGGTCTTTGGTCAGTTTCAGTGAATAGTGTACTCTTCAAACATGCTGTTCTGTTGTAGTTGGCGGTAAACCACCGACAAATATTTTTTTCATCGCTTGCTACTCCATAAATCATGCGAAAAACAAACCCGCATAAGGCGGGGTTTTGTCGACATCTGGAAATTGTAATCAGCATCCATACGTTCAGCGCCTGTGGGCCTTTAGGGCCGTCTTCAACTTCAAATGATACCTGCCTTCTGCCAGTGTACGGTGCATCGCTCGCGACTGAGAAGACAAACCGCGCTGCCATCAGAAAATTTTGATAAAACCAAAGCCTTTTTTGATTCGTTAAACTTGTAGCAGTTCCCGTAGCCATAAATAACCTCTAAAATAATAAAAAAATAAGTGTGTTACAAATCGTACGAAAATTAACAGTAGAACCTAAAAGAAAACTTCCATTTTCTCAGAATATAAATTGTAGCGCGTGCAGTGTAGCCGCTTTAGCAGCTGTGGCGGGTTTTTGGATAAATTTGCCAATTTATCCGGGAAAACAACGAAATCTTGACCCCCACAACGTGCTCAATCACTATGCCCCATGACAAGCGATAATAGCCCTTCGCTACAAACGCAGACCTCGCTCGAACCAGTTTCCTGCGTTCCAGGTACGGTAAACAGGCCATGGCGCATGGATTTATTTCATCCATCATTTGTGGGCCTATTATTACCAGCAGTGGGAAATCCTGGAACTTTGCTCTTTAAAAGTGCCTTCAGCAACTTGCAGCAATATGCCAGCGCTCAACAGCATGATGACCCATAACAACAGTATCAGCTCTAAATGTTGCCGATAAACCCCATGCTGGATGAGCAATACCGATGACAACGATATCCTGTGTCGATGCACAACGCTAGACCTCGGCTGTCGAGAGCTAAGCCGCGCACCACTCTTGGCCCGACGATGCCAAGCGGAGCTTTACAGACGCCGCTGGAAACCGTATTTCAACTCGCTGAATTTTGGGGCATATGTCCTATATGCAACTATGCATCGTTGCCAGATGTCGTGAAGCTGTACTGGCGGCAGAACCGCACCGCGCGACGACGATAAGTACCTGCCCTTTGAATGGGCGACCAACATGATCTTTATATGCAACTTGTACTGACTATGTTTAAACCCCGGGTGACGCATGCTTTCGCTAAAGCGCGGATGTAGACCTCGACCCGAGATCAATAATAATAACCTCGCATTCGGGTAACGTGCGCGTGAATAAATTCAGACAATGTGCGCGTGATCAGGCTCATAGAAGTAAATCGCTGCCAATAATCAGGTCAAATAAGCCCGAGCATCATCTTCATCTGCCCAACAAATTGCAGAAGTAATTTCCCCTGATTCGGAAAAAATTGCCCACTTCGAGTTGTAGTCCCGTCGCCATGTCCCGCTCCGCGATGATTCAACATCAAGCCGAACGGCAACCGACTTCCAGGTGCGTTTGCCATCAATGTCATAGTCAAGCATCAGAAGGGCCGGTGAGCCGGCCGAGTGCACCGGGGCCGGCGCCTACCGCTTCAGCGATTTCTGCTGCACCATCGTCGAGCTCGGCAACCGTCGCACATGCGCGCTGAATGTCGGTCACCGGCCAAACTCAAGATGCGGTAACGTGGCCTTCATAACCTGCAAAATGCAGATCGGCAATTGTCGGGCGGGAAATCCAGAAAATCAAGTCGTAGCAGCGATCAACGTATCTGATCATCGTACGGTATGCACCTACCGGCAACTTTAGACACAACGGATATTTCGTTCTTTCAAATAATTTGTTCACCATCTCATCAATATGAAGACAATTTGAAGACCTGTCGGCGTCTCTCTTCGCCTGATTGATATTGCGCATTTTCTCATTTAGACCGTCAAACGCTCTTTTGGGATCATCGAGTTTTTCTTCTAGTTATTCGATGATCTGATCAACGTCCCCGCACACAGTGGCGTGGCATTGATGGTGCTGCACATCGCGTGCGTGTACCCTGATTGACCAGATAGTGCCGTTGAGACGCAGACCCATGGCGATGCAATCGCAGACCCACGTAGAATTAAGACGAATCCGGCCTTTGAACTTGCACTTTA
>CALODD010000100.1:0-5866 GCA_942491945.1 uncultured Gammaproteobacteria bacterium
TACCAACCGCAAAGATAAATCCAATCGCAAGGGTTTCCAAGGTGGCATATAAAAAACTATCCTGAAGCTGGTCTACCATTTCATCCTCCTTTTATTACTAAGGGACTCTCGTTATAGGGATGTAGAACGAATAACAGCCATTTTATCGATCGTCATATCTTCATAGGTATAGCGTATTCCACCGACGCCGTGTCCGGATTGCTTTAAACCTGCAAACGGCATCCAGTCCACTCTAAACGCCGTATGGTCATTAATCATCACTGCTGCCGCGTCGATTTCCTTGTATACCTTTAGTGCCATATTAAGGTTACTAGTAAAGACCGCTGCCTGAAATGAATACGGCAGGCTGTTGGCTTGTTCAATCGCATCATCGATATCGTCGTAGGCATATACACAGATGACGGGGCCAAAGATTTCATTCTGACTAACAATCGATGATTCAGGCGGGTTCAATAACACGGTTGCTGGATAACAGGTTTCAGATAATGGCTTTCCACCACTGAGTAATTCAGCACCATCGGCAATCGCCAGCTCAACCCATTCATGCACTCGTTCCACTTCACGCGGGCGAATGAGTGGCCCAATATCCGTTTCTTCCAGTACTGGGTCATCGACCAGCATATCGTTACCGAGTTCTGCCAACCGTTCTGCTACTTCTTCTGCTAGTACTGATGGAGCGAACACTCGTTGCACAGAAACACAAACCTGGCCCGCATGATAAAAACCGGCTTTTGCTAATAACGGTAAACAATCATCGAGATCGGCATCGTCAGCCATAATCACCGGTGCCGCTCCACCGTGCTCCAGAGCACAACGTACGCCTGGAGCGAGTTTAGATCGGAGCATCCAGCCAACCTTTGCACTGCCAATAAAACTAAAGAAACCAACACGTTCATCGGTCACCAGCTTTTCAGCCACAGATAAGTCATCGACAACACAGGATTGGCACCATTCTTCAGGTAACCCAGCTTCTCGTAAGATAGAGACAAAACGCATACAGGACAGTGGTGTATCTTCAGCTGGTTTTATGATCACTGGACAGCCTGCGGCAATTGCAGGTCCAACCTGATGAACAATCAAGTTCAGTGGATGATTAAATGCGCTGATTGCAACGACAACACCAATGGGTTCATGGTGAGTGAAAGCAATGCGCCCGGCAGACGCCGCATTTACTCCCATCGGTATTTCTTTACCTGATTCATGGCGCAATAACTCAGCACAGTTCTTCACACCATCGATTGCACGCGCTACTTCAACACGAGAATCAACCAGTGGTTTACCGCCTTCACGTGCTGCTTCGACTGATAGATACTCAAATCGTGACTGCATAATGTCAGCCGCTTTATTTAGTACTTCAATACGCTTCTCGCCACTTAACCATTGACGGCGATCTCTATATAAACCGTAGGCCGTATCCAATGCTTTATCTACGGCATCTGCATCTGCAATGCCTACACTACCAATCTTGCTGCCATCGAAAGGTGATGTTACCGGTAACTGCCCGATCGCCTCAGCACCTGTAATCAACAGCTCATAATTTTCAGCCACATTCTCTCCCTGAATTCATATCTTTAATTATATTGGACAAACCAGCTCACCAAGCTTTTCAGTCAGCTTCATGTTCTCCTCATAGTCCACTGCGCAATCAATGATTACAACTGTATTATCATCACGTGCCTTTTGCAGTGTAGGTAATAAGTCCTGAGCACTCTCTACTCGATAGCCTTTTGCACCGAAACTCTCAGCATATTTCACGAAATCTGGATTGTTAAAATCAATATGGCTTGGCCGACCAAATGCTTTCATCTGGTGCCAACGAATTAAGCCATACTTCGAATCGGTCCAGATCAGAATAATAAATGGTGTGCCCACACGTAATGCCGTTTCAATCTCCTGTGAATTCATCATAAAGCCCGCATCACCCGTTACGGCGACGACAGTACGGTCTGGATAATGTAACTTCACTGCTATAGCACCAGGTACTGCGATACCCATGGACGCGAAGCCATTGGAAATGATACAGGTATTTGGATGCTCTTCCTGATACATACGTGCCATCCACATCTTATGCGCGCCAACATCGCTGATGACTATATCTTCTGGATTTAGAAACCTGCGCAGATCCCACATGATTTTTTGCGGCTTAACCGGGAACCCCGTGTCGTTAGCATGCTCAGATACCTCATTCACTATCGTTTCACGCAATGTCCCCGCATTAAATTCATCTTTCGGTGTCGCAAGCTCAGAAATACGATTTAAGGCTTGAGCAATATCGCCGATAACACCGCATTCAACAATGTAATATTCATCAACCTCGGCAGCTGAAAAATCGATATGAACTATTTTTGTGTCTTTATTTTTATTCCATAGGTGCGGATGATATTCGACGATGTCGTAACCCACACAGATAACGACATCGGCGCGATTAAATCCACAGGACACGTAGTCCGTTGCAGCAAGACCGACAGCGCCTAAACATTGGTCATGCGAAAAAGGGATAGAGCCTTTCGCCATAAAGGTCGTTGCGACTGGAAGATTCAGTTTTTCAGCAAACGCCACAAGCTCATCATCGGCTTTACCTCGTACAACGCCATTACCGGCCATAACCACGGGGAACTTCGCATCAGAAATAATATCCGCTGCCTGTTGTAGTTTATCTTCAGGTGGTAACGGTGCCATGGCGCTTTGAACTTTAAGAGGCAGCTTATCCTCTACTTCCATACCCGCGATATTCTCTGGCAGATCGATAAAACTACCACCGGGTTTTTCAGCCTGAGCGACCTTAAAGGCTTTACGAATAACTTCGGGAATCACTTCAGGCTCTCTCACCTGAGTCGAATACTTCGATATAGGCTCGAATAGCTTCACCAGATCCAGGATCTGATGGCTTTCCTTATGAAGTCGTGTCGTCGCGCCCTGCCCGGCAATACCAACAATAGGCGCTCGATCCATATTGGCATCAGCAAATCCTGTCACCAGATTAGTCGCGCCAGGTCCAAGCGTTGCCAGGCAAACGCCTGCCTTTCCTGTAAGCCGGCCCTGAACGTCTGCCATAAAAGCAGCGCCCTGTTCATGACGTGTGGTTATAAACTCGATAGGACTATCAAGCAGGACATCCATAACGGCGATATTCTCTTCGCCAGGAATGCCAAAGATATATTCGACATCTTCATTTTCAAGACAACGAACAAAAAGTTCTGATCCCTTCACCCTCGACTCCTTATTGCACTTCTTATTATTAAGTTTATTGTTGCTACTTTACGACCAGCCAGCAACAGGAGAGTTCGATTGATTATTTATTTTATAGGGTAGAGTATAGAGGGGAATGGGTCTGTTATCAGGAATTATCGATATCAAGCGGTACCTAATACGATATCCCGTTTACGCAACTGCCTTAGCGTATCCAGTCCGCCCTGCACAATGACTTCAGGCTGTTCATGACCAATTTCATGAGCGATTTGCTCTAATGCCTGCTGCCCTGTTAAGTGGCTATCTTCATCATCCAGTAGTTGAATCAAGCGAGCTGTGACTGGATTGACCTGCATAAAACCAACTTCATCATTGCTATCTCTATAAATAACAATCCATGTGGCTTGATCTGGCTTTTTATCGGGCCAATTTTCATCACTAATCTGATGCACTGGCCATTCATATGCGAGTAACCACGCCAAAGGAGAGACTACGACTTGCCCAGTTGCGAGATCACCATCGGCATTGAACGCCACATCAGAAATCTCATCTCTGGATAGCAATAATGCAGTTTCCATCCACTCATAGTGAGCTAACTCAAGGATAAACGCTGGATCACATTCTCGTGGTTGAAATTCATTTTGCAGGTAATCTACGAATTCTTCAGCCATTTCCGGGAAATGTGGTGTATGTGCATGATGACGAGAAAAGTAATCACGTATGAGCTCATGCCAGTCCTGACCGTTATACAAGGTTCGTAGTACAGGAAAGCCGGAAGAGATGAAACCTTCTACATTGTTATAAAACAGATCACGGTAGATCGCCATGCGACGATCTTCAATACCTTCTGGGCCTGTAACATTATCAGGATCCCGGATATGCGCAGCGAAATCGTACTGAGCTTGTTTGAACGCGGGTTCACTCATATTCAGGATACGTTAGCCACTGTTCGTTGAATTGCCCCACCCTGATATTCGACAATACGATCAACTTCTATCAGTAATTCTGCCAGAGGTGGGATATTAAAATCACGTTCTAATAAAGTCGGAAATACACCAAAAGTCTCATACGCCGTTGCCAGTAAGTCCCAGACTGGCTCACATATATCATCGCCATGTGTATCGACTCTAAGATCTTCAGCTTCAACAAAATGGCCCGCGATGTGTGCATAGGAGATTCGTTGCCCAGGCAATGCCTTCATGAACTCTATCGGATCGTAACGATGGTTGATCGCATTCACGTAGATATTATTGATATCGATATGTAAATCGCAGTCGGCCTCTGAGATCACTGCATTAACGAAATCGATCTCGGACATTTCCTGATTCGGTGCAGCATAGTAAGAGACATTTTCCATTGATATCTTACGTTCAAGGATGTCTTGCACCTGCCTGATTCGGTCAGCAACGTAATGAACAGCATCTTCTGTAAACGGGATCGGCATTAAGTCATACAGATGCCCACCGTCCGAGCAATAACTCAAATGCTCACTGTAGATTAAGATATTATGCTCATCTAGAAACCCCTTAACCTCTTTCACAAATTCAATATCGAGAGGGGCTGGAGAGCCAATTGAAAGCGATAGCCCATGACACACAAAGTCATGCGCCTCCGTAAATGCGCGAAACTGTTTACCAATCTTACCGCCGACTCGCATCCAGTTTTCCGGAGCAATCTCCATAAAAGAAACTTGCTCAGGGAAACTCTCAGTCAATTCCTCTATCAGTGCACGTCGGAAGCCTAAGCCTGCTCCCTTTACTTGGTTGGTGGTTTTGGGTGGCTGGCCGGGTCTCTTCTAAAGCCTAGCGATACTTATGCCTTCACCGCATTTACCTTCACCGGCTTTAGCTTTTGAGCCACCGCACTTGCCTTCACCGCATTTACCTTCACCGGCTTTAGCTTTTGACCACCGCACTTGCCTTCACCGCATTTACCTTCACCGGCAGCTTTTGAGCCACCGCACTTTCCTTCGCCGCATTTACCTTCACCGGCTTTCTTGCCTTTGACCGCCACACTTGCCTTCACCGCATTTACCTTCACCGGCTTTAGCTTTTGAGCCACCGCACTTGCCTTCACCGCATTTGCCTTCGCCGGCTTTAGCTTTTGAACCGCCACACTTGCCTTCACCGCATTTGCCTTCCATCGCGACCTGATAACCAGAACCCAGATCAGTCATACCAAAGGGGCTCGCATCTGCCTGAGCAACAGGCATGGCAGCTAACGAGGCAACAACGGCGGTACCGATGGCTGCAGCAATAGGTTTCATTGAATTTTTCTTGGACATCTTTTATCTCCTGTTGGATTTTATTTAACTGATTACCTTTGTAATCAAATTCTAACTAGTTAGAACTCCAGTGCATCTAATCTGCTCCCAAATCATTGATTTAGCCAATGCATGGTGTTGCGGTAAGTTCGACGAAGCATTCTTTAAAAAGTTCAGACGATTTTTTAAATACCGCTATAAGTGTGAGATTGATCACAATATTTCCACTGATCACGCTAAGTAAAAAGATCCTAACCAATATGCGCCATTCTCTGAATTGAGCTGTAGTCTGTTTTACCTGTTCCAAGCAAGGGTATTTCTGTCACAACCCCCTTATTTGCTTTGCTACTGTGAGTTCACTCTGACCAGACGACTTCGCTGTCGCTTGCACAGCCTTACGTTCTGCATCAACCT
>CALODD010000101.1:0-2795 GCA_942491945.1 uncultured Gammaproteobacteria bacterium
GGCATCTCTGAAAAACTTGGCATTTTCATAAAACCTCAGTTTCAGCCAAAGCGGTTTGTAAAATCGAAGAACGACTGACTGCAATTATTCATATTTTCACCAGATTTCTGCCTGTCAGCAGGCTTTCAGACGGATCTATCCTTGTTATGTTGCCAGATAGCGTTCTGCACGCAGCAGATTGGCAAAACCAGCCAACAGATAAAGCCGATTCGTATTCTTCTCCAGCCCGCGGTAGCGAACCTTGTTATACCCAAACATTCGCTTGATATAGAAGAAGGCATGTTCCACTTTTGCCCGGACACTGGCTTTCTCTTTTTCAAGTGCGGCCTCAGGACTGCCTTCCAGAAGCTGCGCTCGCTTGCCTGGACGCATCGCGATTTGCCATTCAACTTTCCTGTCTGTATGCGCTTCTCGTTTTTCAATGCCGCAATAACCCGCATCACCCCAGACCCGCTTCTCCTTACCATGGAGAAGCTGATCGGCCTGCGTAATGTCGTGTTCATTGGCGGCTGTCGTCGCCAAACTGTGGATCAGACCCAGCGTCTCATCCACACCAATATGCAGCTTCATGCCAAAATGCCATTCATTGCCTTTCTTTGTCTGGTGCATTTCGGGATCACGTTCGCCGCTTTTATTCTTTGTCGATGTCGGTGCGGCAATGATGCTCGCATCCACAATACTGCCTTCCTGTAATCGCAGACCTTGCCCAGCCAGATGCCGCTGGATCGTCTCAAACAGGCATTTGCCAAATTTGTGCTTCTCCAGAAAATGGCGGAAGTTCAAGATCGTGGTTTCATCAGGAAGATTGTCCGATAACCGAAGCCCTGCAAAACGGCGCATAGACTCAATTTCATACAGGGCATCTTCCATGCCTGGATCGCTCAAGTTGTAGAGCAGTTGCATCACATGAACCCTGAGCATTACTTTCAGTGGATAAGGTTTACGGCCTACGCGGCCTGCGGAATATTTCTTCGCCAGTTGCCGCTCCAGTTTCTTCCAAGGGAGCAATGCATCCATGCGATCGAGAAACTTTTCACGCCTCGTTTTGCGCTTTTTAACCTCATATTCTGCTTCGGCAAAGGTCCGTTGGCTCATACGTTTGTCACTGCGTTGAAAAATACTATTTTGCCATATCTGGTGCGTTTTTCAGAGATACCCTAGGTTCACCGGGTTGGATTCGGGGTTCAGCTTTTTGGTGATTATTACTATCATAGCGGTAACCTGGATATCTCTGCCCAAGCTGTTCCGGGCATCGAGTAAGATGCTGATCAACAGGAACGAGTAATGGTGAACACCATGGTCGATACAGCCCGTCACGATTTACGCTTTATCGGTGCTTGCGCGTCCATGGCGGTCGAAATCACCACGAATATGTCATTAGCCGAAAGCCTGTTGAGACATGCGGGCTGGCCATGAGTCTGGATTTAAACACGCTCGATTTGCTGCGCCAGAATCATCCAGCGTGGCGGCTTTTGAGTTCACCCCACGCCCCACTGGTTGTGAGTTTTCTGCATCGGGTTTTCGTCAAGCCCAATGAGAGGGTAATTGCGCAGGCCGACCTGGTTGAGAAACTGGAAGATGAGTTGTTCGTGCTGCGTGAACGTGTCCTAGGCGAATTGTTATTCATGCGGCAATCGGTGTTTGAAAGAGACCATTGCAGTGTGATGCCCATGAATAGTTCCTGAGTTTTGCGTAGAGGCAGAGGATCGCCGCAAACGACAGCTGGCGTATTTCCGCCTAGTGATTGATGAGCCTGATCACGGTTGTGGTATTCCTTGAAATTTGCAAGTTTTCGCTCAAGGTCCTGAGCATTCCAGAAGAGGGTGTGATCAAGGTATTCACGACGAATAGTTCCAATGAGTCGTTCAATGAAGGGATGTGATATAGGTGTATACGGGATGGTCTTAATCTCGTCTATACTGAGAACTCTCAAGTTTGCTTGCCATTGGTGATACAGAAAGAGTGGATCGTTATCTGAGCTGAGATATTTTTTGGGGCAGATTTGGTTGAGATGGCGGTGTTGAACATCCGACAGAGTGCGAGACCAACAACAGCTCCTGCATGTACGCCAAAGCCAATGATGCGCCGCGAGAATTGGTCCATGACCACGAGCACCCAGTCGGTATTGAGCAAAATAGATTCACAACGAAAAAAGTCAATACTCCAGAGGCTGTCCTTCGTGTGCCCGATGAAGGTCAGCCATGACGGTCCGCTGCCATCGGGAATTGGACGGTAGTGTTTAGCGAGGACGCGCCGTACCAGTTCCTTGTTAATATCCACGTCAAATGCTTCATTAATTTGCTGGGCAATTCTAAGAACAGCCAAAGGGGGCTTGCGTTGCTGTACGTTCAATGATTGCCTGGATGAGTTCGGTTGATGGACCCTTGGGGCCTGGGTTGCCTTTTCTGCCTGATGAGTACAGCAGCCGATACTTGCGATGTTTTAACAGGTCATGGAATTTCAATAGTGTCGAAGGCCGAATAATCACGGCAGCTCGCTGGATACGGCGTGGATCGAGAAACAGCGACCAGAAGCCGAACAGAAACCGATCGAGTGCCGAGAGATTGCGTGCGTTGCCGGGAGCGATTAATAACCAAGAGCTGCTGTTTCATCAACAGGCTGTCAGCGACGATGGCTTTTGCGCCACCGGGGCCCAGGAGTTTGGCGATGGTAGTCAATAAATGGATGAAAAGCATTAACAGATCCTTCATGGAAGAGCAGGGTAGGGAAGCATTCTTTCAGGAACAAGTCGTGTCTAGGTTGTCGTTTTCAGGTAATAATTAACAATTCGCCTA
>CALODD010000102.1:0-37633 GCA_942491945.1 uncultured Gammaproteobacteria bacterium
TTATTCGTGCTGGCGATTACCTGGCTATTTCTCGGTTCCAAGATTGCGATCCTTACCAGCATTGGTATCCCATTTACTCTGGCCGGCACATTCTGGTTTCTGGAAGGTATGGGGCAGTCGGTAAATAATTCTGTATTGTTAGGTATCGTCATTAGTTTAGGTATGCTGGTGGACGATGCGGTGGTCGTTGTTGAATCGATATTTAATCGACTGCGCCGTGGAATACCGGCAGCTGAAGCGGTTCCTGCGGCATTAAAAGAAGTCGCCGCACCGGTGTTTACATCGGTATTAACGACCATGGCTGCCTTTCTGCCGTTGATGCTGATACCCGGCATACTCGGCAAGTTTATGTTCGTCGTGCCGCTGGTTGTTACAGTGGCATTGGCTGTCAGTCTGATCGAAGCATTCTGGATGTTGCCCGCACATATCACGGCATCCGATGTGAACTTTAAAAACCCATCAAAGTTCCATATCAAGCGTGTGCAGTTGGTACACCATATGCAGGTGAAGTATGGCAAATGGTTGATAAAGTCATTGAGATATCCCGGACGTACGTTGGCTATATCAGCTGCTGTATTTATGCTGGCAATTGGCTTACTTGTAACAGAGCAAGTCAAAGTACGCTTCTTCGCTTTTGATCCGATTCGTCTGTTCTATGTCGATGTCACCATGCCGCAGGGAACGACACTACAACAGACAGCCACCATGATGCGTGATATCGAAGAACGATTACGTAAAGAAGTCCATGAAGGTGAAATTAGAGGTATGGCTTCATATGCCGGCGAAATGTTGACTGAAACCGAGCCTTTGTTTGGTGATCGTTTCGGTCAGATCGTCGTTAGCTTAAATCCCAAAACAGATGAATTGCGTGGTGTAGAGGATATGGTCGATGAAATACGGCCACATTTTTTGGATTTGGCAGGAATCGAAAACGTTCGCTTCTGGGCATTAAAAGATGGCCCACCATCGGGTAAACCGATCTCGGTGAAAATTCGAGGTGAAAACTTCGATGTGATTCGACAGGCACTTGGACGTCTAAAAACCGAGCTGGGCAAGATCAACGGCGTTTCAGATATCAGCGATGATGATAGCGGTGGTTCAACCGAACTGGCATTACGATTGAATCGTGATGCAGTGAATCGTAATGGTGTTAACCCGTCTTATATAGCTCGTACATTACGACTGCTGGTTGATGGTGAAGTCGTTACGACGTTCCGTGATGCAGGCGAAGAAATCGAGGTGCGGGTGCAGTCTTATCACCGCGGCATAAATAATATTGACGATCTACTCTCACAGCAGCTGGTGTTGTCATCTGGTAAACAGATTGCATTATCAGAGCTGGTAGATGTTGCGATTAAGCAGTCACGGGACAATATAAGACACCATAACCATCGACGTGCGATTACCCTGGAAGCCAATTTAGATAAAGAAGTGATTGGCACCGTCGAAGCGAATGATCAGCTCAAAGCTATCTGGAAGCAGATGCAGACTGACTTCCCGACCGTTGATCTGGACTTCAGTGGTGAGCTGGATGACATTCAGGAAAGCATGGATGCTATTGGTGTGCTGTTCCTGTTTGGTTTGGGCTTGATCTATGTGATTGTTGGTACGCAATTTAAAAGCTATTTACAACCACTGATTATTATCTTTGCCACTATACCCATGGCAGCAACAGGTGTTGTTCTGGGGTTATGGATAACGGGTAATCCGCTTAGCTTGTTTACACTTTATGGTGTGGTTGCCCTGGGCGGTATTGCGGTGAATGCAGCCATTGTCATGATCAGCGCAGCGAATACGCGCCGCGCATCAGGCATGAGTATTCTACATTCAATATTTTATGCGGCACGACGCCGTGTAATCCCCATTGTCATAACAGCCTTTACCACGATAGGTGGGCTATTCTCTCTGGCGACGGGGCTGGGTGGTCAATCATTACTCTGGGGGCCAGTGGCCACGGCTATCGTATCTGGCCTGACTGTTTCGACGTTGTTTTCATTATTTCTCGTGCCGATGTTCTATCGTGGACTGATGGTCATGGTTGCCCAAAAACGTTAGTTTTGCTGTACAAGTCGAAAACTTTAACTGAAAAAAATAGAAAATTCGCACTTTTATACCTGTGAAATGATAAAAATACTTTTCATAGGGAATGTCCTCTCTATAATCGCGGCATGACTTACCGTCAGCTCATTTTCATGTTTACCATGGTGCTTTCTGGCACTGTGGTGCTAGCTATATTCTGGGAATTTTTTCTGGAGGAATCACTCTTTGCTTTGTTATTTGGTGAAGAAGAGCATGGCGAGGATGACTTCGCGGAAAAGATTGAATACGTCCTGACGGTGACCGCATTTACTGTTATCGCTTTAATTGCACCTTTTCTCTGGGCGCTACGAATGGCACGTCGACAAGCCGAATTACAGAAAGAGCTAGAACGAAAGCGTGAAATGGCGATTTCACAGGAAACAACCAATCGTCTTATTTCCCGATTTAGTCATGAATTTCGTACACCGTTGAATGCCATCATTGGTTTTACCGATTTATTACAGGAGTCAGTTGAAGAGACTTCGGGCCAGATGGCAGCCGTTAATGACGAGTACTTCCAGCATGTTCGTACGGCAGGCCACTCCTTGTTAGCCATGCTGAATCAGCTGCTCGATAGCAATGAACATATGACCGGCAATCTAACACCCGAGTTAGAGATGGTGGTACTTCGAAATGAAGCCAATCAGTTGATCAAATTACACGACCCAGCAATACACAAGAAAGAACTACACATCGAAAATAAGATTGATCCACATATCAGCTTTATGTGCGATCAGAGCATGTTGCAGCAGATCCTGAATAATCTGGTCAGCAATGCGATCAAGTTTAATGCGCACTATGGGCGAATTATCTTTGATGCGTTTTATAAAGACGATAATGTTGTTATCACGGTGAAGGATACGGGTATCGGTATTGAAGAAGAGCGAATTACGACCTTGTTTGAGCCTTTTAATCGTCCTCTGGAAACCGAAGAACAAGCAGGACTCGGTCTGGGACTCTCGGTTACTAGTTTGCTGGTCAGCGGCCTGGGGGGCAATATTGATGCGGAGAGCGTGTTAGGTAGTGGTAGCTGTTTCAGGTTAGAGCTGCCTCGTTATACTGATGCGGAGAAAAGTGCATAGCGATAGCGTTCCCGGTATCTCGCTTTTTTCGCTTTACCTTAACAACCGTATTCCGCTAACCTCCGTCTATACCATTCGAACGTCATACGCCAAGGGGGGATGTTATGTTGTCAGTTGGTGATAAAGCACCTGATTTTTCTTTACCGAGCACTGATATGCAGATGCGTTCTTTATCTGATTGTCAGGGTAGCTGGTTTCTACTGTATTTTTATCCGAAGGATGACACACCGGGCTGTACTATTCAGGCCACTGACTTTACCGATATGGCGCAGGAATATGCCGATGCCGGTATTCATGTGGCGGGTGTAAGTCCAGATAGTTGTCATGACCATCAGGTATTTCGTGATAAATATGGGTTGCTAGTCAACTTGTTAGCCGATGTCGATAAAGAAGTCGGTAATGCATACGGTGTCTTTCAGGAAAAAGAAAAAGGCGGCATCAAGAAAATAGGTCTGGTGCGTTCTACCTTCGTCATCGACCCAGAAGGGATTATTCGGTACGCCGAGTACGGCGTTTCTCCAAAAGATCATGCGGCCAATATGTTGCAACGGGTTAAGGATATGATGGCTAGCTGATGCGCATCCTGCTTATTACGCTGGTTCTACTCGGCTATAGCGCAACAGCGCAGAGTACCCGATTAAACTTTGACCATGGCGTTACCGCTGCCGAAGCAGGGAACTATGCTGAGGCCTATTGTATCTGGCGTCCTCTAGCTGATGTGGGTCATGCCGAGGCGCAATATCGTTTAGGTTGGCTATATGCCAAGGGCTTAGGCCTCGCTGTTAATGAAAGCACAGCACTGTACTGGTGGGAGCAGGCAGCGAATCTGGGGCATACCGAGGCATTGTTTCGCCTGGGCTGGGCCTATGAACATGGTGAAGGTGTACAGCAGGATATGTCGAGCGCCATTCAGTTTTATCTGGAGGCGGCACGTCATCAACAGGAAGATGCTCAGGAAATCCTGCAAGATTTATTGATGCGCGATAATCCTGAAGTGGAAGCTGGCATCGCAAAACTACTGAAAAGTAATCCGCAGGCCATGGGTGAATATACGAGTGTCGCCGTGAAGCGTGCGAATGTAAGAGGCGGGCCGAATAAAAACAAGAAGCTGGTGACAACCTTATCGAAAGACGATGCTGTGATTGTTCTGGGTAACGTCGGGAGCTGGTTGCGTATATGGATGATTGAGCAGCAACGTTTCGGCTGGATATTTAATCGCCTGATCACAGGTTATGAAAAAAATTCGGGATAGAACATCATGGATGATGTGTTTGATGAAGCGCTTAAGCATTTTAAGCAGCTCTTAGAGACGACAGAAAAATTAAGAGAGCCCATGGCCATGTCTTTGGCTACAGTGGGTGCAGATGGGCGCCCCTCGGTACGAACCGTACTGTTAAAAACACTGGATGAAAACGGCGTGACCTTTTTTACCAATACCAGCAGTAAAAAGGGACAGCAGTTAGCTGAAAACCCCTTTGCAGCAATTTGCATCTATTTTCAGGAAGCGCATCAGCAGGTTCAAGTGGAAGGTCCTGTGGAGGTTGTTGCTGCAAGCGAAGCCGATGCCTATTGGCAAACGCGTGGACGGGCCAGCCAGATTGGCGCCTGGGCCTCACGACAGTCCGAGACATTAGAAGATCGTCAGCAGTTAATGGATCGTATTGCCAGGTATGAAGAGAAGTTTGCTGGACAGGATGTACCGCGTCCTGAATTCTGGTCAGGTTACCGTTTGATTCCTGAAATGATTGAGTTTTGGGAAGGCCACCCTGATCGTCTAAATCAAAGAAACTGCTATACCCTTAAAGACGGTTCATGGAATAAAGAAAGTAAGTACCCTTAGCGCTCCATTTATTCGCTAGTCTTCGAATAACTCGACCGGTAGCTTTGTGCCAGATGAAGACAGATCAGTGAAATGCAGGGTGTTATCTGGATAACGTTCGATAATTAGATGTTGTCTTGATATATCGACAAATTCAGGGTTTAGCACGATTGAACATTGAGTACTTCGTCCAATCAGATTTTCGCCAGCTTTAATGGGGTATTGATCCCCATTTTTACTGATTAGTATCGGATCTGCACCGCTACTATCAATGACAAATTTCCGGCTGGCAATCTTAAGCGGCATCTTCGGCATTCTAGATATTTCTATAACGACGGTCTGACCCCTTGGAATCTTTTGCAGGTCATGGGCAATTAACGGTTCGTCTTTGTGATTTGATAAATCAATATGACTGGTTTCCATTAAATGTTGAGGTGGCTCGTTACTGGAAACGTGGAGTTCCCTTGTTTCCATAGTCTCCATCATGGCCTGTTGGTTGCCACTGCTTTCCTGCACCGCATGTGAACGATCGGCAATAATGCCTTTCGCAACATCAATTCGTGAACGCAGATACTGGATATAGTGAGTGACAGCTTCGAGTTTGTATTCGCTGTAATCACTGTTATGTTTGCTTAATTCAAACATGATCTGTCGCCAGTCATAGTCCTGCGAAAAACGTACCATGGTGGCGGAATCCAGGTAGCCATCAATTGACTGGGGGTCGCGAATAGCTGTTGCCAGTCGGTCGCTGATATTTCGTTCGACTTCGGTTAACTGTTTGATTTCTTCGTTCAGAAATTTATCCGAACGATTAAACATATCCTGCATTTTGCTCGAAGGTAATGCGGTCTTTCCGTCGAGAAACTGTTTGAATTGTCCAACACTTTCAAACGTGAAGCTCTCGGTCTTGATTTCAATCTCCAGTGAAGCCGATCCGAATATGCGCCCTAATATGCCTAGCTGGCGATAGCGGCTCGAGGATAAGCTTCGACGAACAGAATGATTGTGAGGTGCTTTCTTCATTAAGGGAGAATATTTTCCAACTTGATCAGTTATTTATACCGCGTTGTTAAGAAGCTGGCAATGAAATGAGTCACAGGATATTGAAAACCTGGAATAGTTATTCGCTGTTCAGTAAGCGTAATTTTACGTTTTTAACTGTATTGTGCTGGGTTTGCAGAATTTCAATGGCATGACCATACAGGCGCAGACTGGTGCCTGGTTGGGGGATATCCTGCATATACTCTAGGATAAGGCCATTCAGCGTTTTCGGCCCTTTAGCTGGCAAATCCCAGTTCAGGGCGCGTTTCAGTTCTCTTACTGTAATCGTTGCATTGATCAGATAGCTACCATCGTCCTGAGGAAATATGTCCTGATGCATTGCTGTAGGGTCAGTAGTGAACTCGCCAACAATCTCTTCAAGAATATCTTCAAGCGCGACTAACCCCTGGATATCACCATATTCATCTACGGCCAGTGCCACACGGCGTTTTTCTTTCTGGAAGTTCAGGAGTTGTTTATTCAGAGGGGTTGTCTCAGGAATGAAGTAGGGCTTACGTAAATCTTCCAGCAGGATTTCTTCAGTCAGCTGATCGCTTTCCAGGGGCTTTAGTAAACGTTTCAAATGTATAAAGCCGATGATGTTATCAATGGTTTCACGGTAAATCGGGACGCGCGTATGTTGGGTATGTATCAGTTGATCAACAATGTCCGGCCAGTCATCATCCAGGTCGATACCAATGATTTCGTTCTTTGGAATCATGATTTCTTCCACGGTCGCTTTTTCCAGATCCAGGATGCTGAGTAGCATTTCCTGGTGAGCATCAGGTACCAGGAATTCTGCCTCCTGTACGACGGTACGGAGCTCTTCCTGGCTCAAAGCGTCATTGTTTCCTTTATTCACGTTTATGCCTACTAACCGTAGTAAACCATTGGTAAAGAAATTGATTGCTATGACAACAATTGTGAGCAGCCATAATAAAGGGGTTAGTGCATATGAGGCTGGAAACGCAATTTTTTCTGGGTACAGTGCGGCTACAGTTTTCGGAGCAACCTCCGCAAAAATTAAAATGACAAATGTCAGTACAATGGTTGACCCAAGAATCCCGGCTTCTCCATAAAGTCGGAACCCGATAAATGAGGCAGTTGAGGCTGCAATGATGTTTACTGCGTTATTACCAAATAGAATGACGCCGATTAGACGGTCAGGACGTTGTAACAGGCGTTCTGCGAGAATGGCACCACGATTACCCTGTTCGACCAGATTCTTGAGCCGATAACGGTTGAGTGCCATCAGGGCGGTTTCAGAGCTAGAGAAAAAACCTGAGAGAATGATCAGGAAAACCAGAAACGCCAGCATGCTGGCTATAGAGATGTCGTCCAAGGGGTCAGTGACCTCGGTATTAAGATGGCGTTATTTCAGCGTCGAAGTCGCTTGAAGTCAAGCCGTCTACTAGCGTTGCAAGATGATTTCGAGAATGAATTTCGTAACGGGATAGGCTAAGCCTAGCACTATAAAACCGCTAAGTGTCCAGATCATTGCACGACGACCGCGCCATCCATATTGCCAGCGCCCCCACAGTAAAGTGCCAAAGACACCCCAGGAAATCAGTGAGAGTACGGTCTTATGGACCAGATGCTGGGCGAACATATCAGTAATATAGATCGCGCCAGTTAATAGCGAAAAGCTCAGGATAATGAAGCCGCTCAGAATCATCTGAAACAATAGTGCTTCCATGGTCTGCAAGGGAGGGAGCGCTCGAACAAAGCCAACGGCCCTGTGGCTACGCAGGGCTCGATCCTGAATGGTGAGTAAAATAACTTGTACCGCGGCTAGTGCGAACAGGCTATAGGCAAGTATCGACGACAGGACATGCAGTTTCATTGGCCAGCCGCCGATCAGCGCGATCTGTTGTTCCGAAGGAAATAACATCATCAAAATCACGCTCAGTGCCGCACCTGGAAACATGGCGACCCCCAGATTAAGTACCGGCTCGAAAAACGCACCGGCTATTAGGACGGCAGCAATGACCCAGCCGAGAAGTGACAGAGTATTAAAAAAACTCAGATTGAGACCGGCGTCATTGACGATACCGCTATACAGGTAGACGGCGTGAAACAGCACGGCGATCAATCCAATGATTAATGTCAGGCGCGACTGTTCGGAAGTTTCGCTGGTGCCTTGCGAAATATTCATTCCCAGCCGTGTGGCAGTAAAGCCATACAACAGGATGGCAATCAACGCGGTAATCATGATGGTATTCATAGTGCGTAAGATAGCATTGACGGTGAGCCGTCAGCAATTACTGACGACGTGTTTGTGGGTGATATGGGCAAGCCGTATAATCCGCGATCTTATTCTGTAAATCAGCTGATCCCATGTTTGAAAAACTTACCGAACGATTATCCGAAGCCACCCGTAGCCTACGAGGTCAGGCGCGCCTGACTGAGTCGAATATTCAGGATGGCATGCGTGAAATTCGAATGGCATTGCTGGAGGCGGATGTAGCATTGCCGGTTGTTAAGGAACTGACCGACAAGATCAAGCAACGCGCTATCGGCGAGGAAGTTCTGAAAAGCCTGTCACCTGGCCAGACGCTGGTGAAGGTGGTGCAGGACGAACTGGTCAGCATCATGGGTGAGGCAAATGAAGGGCTAGCGCTCAACGCCAAGCCGCCTGCAGTCGTTCTGGTTGCTGGTCTACAGGGTGCTGGTAAAACGACTTCGATCGCCAAGCTGGCTCGTTTCCTCAAGGAACGCGAGAAGAAAAAGGTCATGACGGTCAGTTGTGACGTCTACCGTCCGGCAGCGATTGATCAGTTAAAGACACTGTCTAATGAAGTCGGTGTGGACTTTTTCCAGTCTGAATCCACGCAAAAGCCGGTCGATATCGCTAAAAAAGCCATCAAGCAGGCTAAAGTTGCTGCGGTAGATGTGCTGTTGGTCGACACGGCAGGTCGACTGCATGTCGATGAAGAAATGATGGAAGAGGTCAAACAGCTGCATAAGGTCTGTGACCCAGCAGAAACCTTATTTGTGATCGATAGCATGATCGGTCAGGACGCAGTGAACACGGCGGGTGCCTTTAATGAAGCGCTGCCACTGACAGGTGTCGTATTAACTAAAGCGGATGGTGATGCCCGAGGCGGTGCCGCGTTATCCGTACGTCAGGTCACGGGCAAACCGATTAAATTTATCGGTGTTGGTGAAAAGACGGATGCGTTAGAACCTTTCCATCCTGAGCGTATTGCATCCCGAATTCTGGGCATGGGCGATGTCGTTAGCCTGGTTGAAGAAGTTCAGCAAAAAGTCGATCACAAGAAAGCCGAAAAGCTGGCGAAGAAGATCAAGAAGGGCAAAACCTTTGATCTGGAAGACTTAAGAGACCAGCTAGAACAGATGCTGGGCATGGGTGGGCTGGGCAGCTTGATGGATAAGTTGCCGGGCATAGGGCAGGTGCCTGAAGCTGCCAAGGCGCAGATGAATGACAAGCAGCTCAAGCATATGGTGGCGATCATTAACTCCATGACGCCCAAAGAACGCCGCATTCCAACTTTGATTAACGGCTCTCGCCGTAAACGTATCGCTAATGGTTCAGGCACGACGATTCAGCAGGTGAATCAGGTGATGAAACAACATAAGCAGATGTCCAAGATGATGAAGAAAATGGGCAAAGGCGGTGGTATGACCAAAATGATGCGCGGTCTGGGCGGTAAGCTGCCTGGCGGTGGGGGGATGGGCGGTATGGGTGGAGGAATGCCTTTTTAAATTCTACTCAGCTGAGAGAATTGACTATTACCACTTTACCCATGTTGAAAATAAGGGGATTGATATATTAGAAAAATCTAATATAATGCTGCACCATTACTGACCCAGCCATCGACATGGCCGACGGAGCAACAGATGAAGATTTTTTCTCGTACAACATTACTGACAGGCCTGTTACTGGCCAGCGTTTCTTCTGCTCAGGCCTTCTGGGGCTGGAACAGCGGTCCATGGAATAACAGCGGCTGGAATAATGGGCCCTGGAACAACAACAGTTATCAGGCTTACCCACCTGGATACTACCCACCACAGCCTTACTATAACCCGAGCCAGCAGTATCGTCCGCCGGTAAACCCGCAGGCACGCCAGCAGGTTCCTCAACAGGCACCCAGAAATACAGTCAAGAAACAAGATGATGACTGGAAGCCCTGGAAAAACAGTGGTTGGCAGAACTTCAATGCGCCCTGGAGTAATGATGGAAGTCGTTGGGGAGCTGGTCCCTGGAATTCATTTGGTGATTCTTTTGGCGACATGATGGGTGAAATTGAAGTGGACGGTAATGTCCGTGTCAAAGGCAAAGGTACTGGCAAAGGTGATAGCGAAAGCAAGAGCAGCAGCTACGGCTACAACAACTCTAATCGCTACTATGCACCTAACCCGTATGGCGGTTACCCAGCACCGTATTATGGTGCACCACAATACGCACCACAGCCGGTACAGCCGCAGCAGCAGGCTCCAGCTAAGTAAGGAAAACCTGCAAAGTTTAGCGATTTCTCGCTTCGAGAAATCGCAACCAGTTACAGGAAGTATTGATGCACATGGATGTGCACCCTTATTTTCCTCAAGTAGTTTGAAATCCAGCGTCGTGTGACGCTGGATTTTTTATTTCTGCGATGCAATATATAGAGTTATAAAGCTTTATTTTTGCAGCAAAATCCGTACAATGCGCCGGTTCTTCGGACTAGTGTATGTCCGAGCGCCAATTTTGGCTTAATTTTCAGATTTAAGAGTGTGAAATGGTAGTTATACGACTGGCCCGTGGTGGGGCTAAAAAGCGTCCTTTTTACCACGTTGTGGTAACTGACAGCCGTAACAAGCGTGACGGTCGCTATATCGAACGCCTGGGTTATTTCAATCCGGTTGCTGGTGGTCAGGATAAGCGTCTGGAGCTGAAGATGGATCGTATCGACCATTGGAAGTCAGTTGGTGCGAAGCTGTCTGATCGTGTTGCATCACTGGTGAAGGAGCAGGCCAAGGCGGCTGCATAGCAGGCCGTCGAAATTCTACTCATATGGCATGATACGGCGTTAAAAATGAACTCGAAATGCTCATTTATAATCTATAAACTGCGCTTTCTCGTTAATTTTTGCCTTGTCTCATACTCATCTGAGCGAATTTCAACAACCTGCTGAAGGTTCCATGAAGGAACAATCCCCGGCAGGGTCACAGCCAGATCAAAATGATCGGGTTGTCGTCGGTAAGATTAACGGGGTTTTCGGGGTACGCGGACAGCTGAAGATCTTTTCCTATACGGATCCTCGAGAAAATATATTGAGCTACGATCCCTGGTTAATCGGATCGGGCAAAAACTGGCAGACCATCAAGGTGGTGAAAGGCCAGAAACAGGGTAAAGGGATCGTTGTCAGCCTGGAGGGCTGCGAAGATCGAGATCAGGCATTAGCTCTGATAGGTAAACAGGTTGCAATTTTACGAGACCAGTTGCCAGAAACAGGAAAAGACGAATTTTACTGGTCTGAGCTGATAGGGCTGGCCGTTTTGACGACTGAAGGTCTGGAACTGGGTCATGTTGACCATCTGTTTGAAACCGGTTCAAATGATGTGCTGGCAGTCAAAGGTGATCGGCAACGATTGATTCCCTATATATGGGATCAGGTCGTCAAGAGTGTGGATCTGGAGCAGGGTCAGATGATCGTGGACTGGGATCCGGAGTTTTAGACAGTGGCAAGGCAGTTTGATGTCATAACACTGTTCCCTGAAATGATTCAGGATGCTTGTTCCTACGGTGTGACAGGACGAGCGGTAGAGAAAGATTTAATACGCATTGATTGCTGGACACCGCGTGATGACGCAGTCAATGTTCACCGGACGGTGGATGACCGGCCTTTTGGCGGTGGTCCCGGTATGGTGATGATGGCTGAACCACTGGCGAAGACGCTGGACAGGGTCAGGCAGGTGAGAGCAGATTCAAAGCTGGTCTATCTGTCACCACAGGGGAAGCCGGTCACTCAGCAATTACTGGGTGAACAGGATAAAGATCTGATACTGTTATGTGGACGGTATGAGGGCATCGATGAGCGTTTTCTGGAAAGCGCAGTTGATGAAGAATGGTCACTCGGTGATTTTGTTCTGAGTGGTGGTGAGATTGCTGCAGTGGCAGTAATCGATGGTATAAGTCGGCTGGCTCCCGGGGTATTAGGGGATGATCAATCGGCGGAGCAGGACTCCTTTATGGATGGCTTGCTGGATTGCCCACATTACACTCGGCCAGAAGTCTGGCGGGACAGGTCAACACCGGATGTGTTGATGAGTGGTCATCATAAGAATATTGGCCGCTGGAGACTCAAGCAGTCATTGGGAAGAACATGGCAACGTCGGCCAGATTTGCTGGAAAGCAGATCTTTAACGGACGAAGAACAGGCGCTGTTGAATGAGTTTATTCAAGAGCAACAATGAATACGTATTAATATTTGGATAACGGTATAGAACAATGAGTAACATCATCGCTGAGCTCGAAGCCGAGCAACTTAAATCTGACCTCCCTGAATTTGGTCCTGGTGACACTGTCGTTGTCGACGTCCGCGTTAAGGAAGGTGATCGCGAGCGTCTACAGGCTTATGAGGGTGTTGTGATTGCGAAGAAAAATCGTGGTCTGAACTCTTCTTTCACGGTGCGTAAGATTTCACACGGTGAAGGTGTTGAGCGTGTTTTTCAGACACACAGCCAGTCAATTGCTGGTGTCAAAGTGAAGCGTCGTGGTGATGTTCGTCGCGCCAAGCTGTATTACCTGCGTGATCGTGCTGGTAAGTCTGCGCGTATTAAGGAAAAGCTGTCTCACAAGAGCTAATCTGGGTTTACTGAAAATAGCGGGCATTGCCCGCTATTTTTTTGCCTGAAGAATATTGGACGCTTACTCCGCTATTTATCGGTCGCCCATCGCAGTGCTGGGTATTTCTACCGAGAACGAACATGTGACTGGGCTGAAATATCTGTCCTCAGACAGTTCACCGAAAGCACCTGATAATTCGCTCAGCAATGAAGTCGTCAGACAGCTAAAGGCTTATTTCGCAGAATCTGACTTTCAGTTCGATTTACCGATAGAACTGAAGGGGACTGATTTCCAGTCTCGTGTATGGCAGTCACTCAGGAAAATTCCTGTTGGCCAGGTTAAATCCTACGGGGAACTGGCCGCGGACTTAAAAACAGGGGCACGAGCGGTTGGAAATGCCTGCCGACAAAATCCCATTCCGGTTATCGTTCCCTGCCATCGCGTTATTTCTGCGTCAGGTATTGGCGGATATGCTGGACACACGGGTGGTGAGGTACTGGATCGAAAATACTGGTTACTCAGGCATGAAAATGTCCAATTCGCATGAAAATTAGTGTTTTTGTCTTGAAAAATATTTAGAAATTCCCAATATACGCCACCATCATTTCACGAAGCATAGTAACCAGAGGAATCAAATGAACGTTGCCGTTGAAAAACAGACCCATGAGTTTCAGACAGAGGTGACCCAGCTACTCAAGCTGATGATTCACTCACTGTATTCAAATCAGGAAATTTTCCTGCGAGAACTAATTTCTAATGCATCGGATGCCTGCGACAAGTTGCGCTTTAATGCGCTGTCCGATGAGTCGCTGCTGGCTGATGATCCCGATTTGAAAGTACGTCTGGACTTTAACAAGAAGAAAAAGACCATCACGATTTCAGATAACGGCATCGGTATGAATGCTGACCAAATCGTTGAGCATCTGGGCACAATTGCAAAGTCAGGTACCAAGGAGTTCTTCCAGAACCTGACCGGTGATCAGGCAAAAGACTCACAGATGATTGGCCAGTTCGGTGTTGGCTTTTATTCTTCCTTTATTGTTGCCGATAAAGTGACGGTGACTAGCCGGGCTGCTGGCGCTGAGGCTGATCAGGCAGTGGTCTGGGAATCTGAAGGTGAGGGTAGTTACACGCTTGAAGGTACGACTAAAGATGCACGTGGTACAGAAGTCACTCTGCACCTGAATAAAGAAGCAGCCAAAGAGTTTCTTGAAGATTTTCGTATTCGCAATGTTATCAAGACTTACTCAGATCACATCGGTTTTCCTATCGAGATGAAGGCAACTGATGGTGACAACAAAGGTGAGTGGGAAGCGATCAATCAGGCTTCTGCTCTATGGACACTGCAAAAGAAAGACATCAGTGCTGACGAATACAAAGAATTTTATAAACATGTCGCACATGATTTTGAAGACCCTCAGGACTGGTTACACAATCACGTGGAAGGTAAGAACTCTTATATCAGTCTGTTCTATATCCCTAAGCGCGCACCGTTTGATTTAATGGAACGCGACAAGCGCCATGGCATCAAACTGTATGTGAAGCGTGTATTCATCATGGATGATGCTGAGCATTTAATGCCAACCTGGTTACGCTTTGTTCGTGGTCTGGTGGATTCTGATGATTTGCCCTTGAACGTATCCCGCGAGATTCTGCAGAGCAACAAACTGATCGATACGATCAAGAATGCCTCTGTTAAGAAAATTCTCGGCATGCTGGAAAAAATGGCAAAGAAGAAGCCCGAAGAATATGCAGAATTCTGGAAAAATTTCGGCCATGTGCTGAAAGAAGGGCCAGTAGAAGACACAGCTAACCGTGATCGTATTATGAAGTTAATGCGTTTTAGTTCTACAAACGCAAATAACGAAACACCGACGGTGACACTCGAAGAATATATCGAGCGCATGAAAGACAAGCAGGAGAAGATTTACTACGTTACTGCTGAAAATTTTAACGCAGCCGGAAATAACCCTGCATTAGGCGTATTCCGAGAGAAAGGTATTGAAGTTCTGCTGATGCATGAGCGTGTTGACGAATGGATGATGTCACACGTGACAGAATTCGATGGTAAGAGCTTTCAGTCCATCACCAGCAGCGATCTGGATCTGGGTGAGCTGGCGGACAAGCAAGAAAAGAAAGCCCAGGAAAAGGTAGAGAAAGAGAATGAAGGGCTCGTTGAGCGTATGAAAACTGCACTGGGTGACGATGTCGCTGAGGTGAAGGTATCCAGTCGTTTAACAGATGCACCAACCTGCGTTGTGCAGGGTGCTTATGATATGAGTATGCATATGCAGAAGATCATGAAGACTGCTGGTCATGACATGCCAATGAGCAAGCCGATATTAGAGATTAACGTTGATCATGCATTGGTTAAGCGTCTCAATGATGAAAAAGACGATGAGCAGTTTGCCGAATGGACACGTCTGTTATTCGAACAGGCGGTATTGGCTGAAGGTGGCGAACTCGCTGATCCTTATGCGTTTGTCGGGCGCTTAAATAAGATGCTGGCAGAGTTAAGTGGTGCCGAATCGTCTGGCCGAATTATTGTGGACTAATTGACTGACACGGTCCGCATCGATAAGTGGTTATGGGCGGCGCGTTTTTTTAAGACGCGCTCGCTCGCAACCGAAGCTGTTTCCGGCGGCAAAGTTCATTTAAATGGCGAACGAACCAAGCCAGCCAAAGGAATCAAGATAGGTGATCAGCTCGTCATTCATAAACTGGAAACTGAGTTTATCGTCAATATTCTAGGACTCTCTGAAAAACGCGGCCCTGCTAAGGTTGCTCAGACGTTATATGAAGAGACGGTTGATAGTATTTCAGTACGTGAAGAGCAACGCGAGGCACGTCGCCTGAAGCTACAGCAGAATCCCGCACCGAGTCGGCGCCCAGATAAACGTGCACGTCGGCAAATTCATCGATTTAAAAATATTCGCGACGTATAGTGCCAAAGTTTATAGAGTTAATTCTGATTATGCGGCTTGGTTCTCGCGTCGTTCTACAACTTTTATCCGAATGCTGATAATGAAAAATATCAGTATGTTTGAAAGAGCGACGATCAGCAGAAGTATTCCTGCTTCCTTCCATAGCGCATCAATATAGCTTTTAAAATACTCTGAATCCTGAATATCGACCATGGTCCAGTTCGTTCCGGGTAATGCTTTTGAGGCCTTAATACTCATTTGTTCTTCTTTGGTCAGGCGTGCCTCTCTAGCCATGATATCTCTGGTGCCGTCAGAAGATACTTCGACCAGAGTGTCATCATCTGTTTTTACCAGCATCAGACGATGTCCCGGTATTTCTCGTGATTTTAGTATTTGCTGGATTGGCTTTGGGTCAAAGCTGGCAAAAAATACTTTATTGAATCCGTCCTTACCTTCAAACGATGACATTATGTCGTAGTGATAGTTGCCGGCCTGAGGATGGATGAATACAGGGTTACGTACGTCTTTATTGACACGCTTAACTTCGGTTGAAAAACTCGCAATGTCACGTTGGCATACTTCACCTACGCGTGCTTCGACATCTTCAAGTAATGGAACGCCACGTCCTGAGGCGATGGTAAAACTGCTGACATTAGGGAAACGCTGCTGCAGACGTTTTTCAATGACGTTGAATGTGTAATCGTCATCAGGATTACGTGTCAGATGTCTGATTAGTTCACGATATTCATCACCGAATAAACGGGCATTTTTGATCTGTGCTGTCAGGCGATAGGAAATATCCTTGGCAGCGCCTTCGACCATGGCTTTCTGAATCTGTAATTGCTGCTGATAATAATCCTGCTCACGGTGTTGAGTGAAAATTACCAGGACGATAGCCGTAAAAACGATCGATAGTGCGACGATGAGCGCCAGATGAAGTCGAGTAATCATAGTGCTTTAGATATGGCTCCGGCACGCATTTTGACCATGCCATAAAAAATGTCTTTAAATTCAGGGACGACTGAGTTTGTAACGGCGTCAAGTTGCAACAGCGCACTGCTCCAGACAGAAAGCTTAGGGAAGCGTTCTGCATCTAGTACATCACGGGCCTGTTTTAGTAAATTTAGTCTCATGAACAGGGCGGCATAGCTGCAGTCGATAAGAGAGAGCTCGTCGCCATTAAAAAATGCACTATCGCCTTTCAAGGCTTCAACACGATCCAGTTTTTCGTGGATATCGTATTCGACGTCTTCCAGTTTCTCCTCATCTTCGGCACCAATAAGCTCGGGTATATCGCCGAGTA
Organism: uncultured Gammaproteobacteria bacterium; assembly: GCA_942491945.1. Lineage (GTDB taxonomy): Bacteria > Pseudomonadota > Gammaproteobacteria > JAJDYQ01 > JAJDYQ01 > JAJDYQ01. The sequence goes on from CALODD010000102.1 coordinate 17,039, forward strand.
TAGAACCACAGAATTGCACCCAGGCACGGTTCTGCGCACGAATGAGTGAGTCTTCTGGCATCATGCCTCCGCCAGTGGATTCATCGAGAAACTCATTGATGACAGCCGACTCAAAAATGACATGCTCGCCATCAACTTTGACTAGAGGGACCTGCCCAGTCGGGGATAGTTCTTCAAACCAGAGCGGTGGATCATTGATATCAATATAGGTGATGTTGTAATCAACTTGCTTATTCAACAGTGTGATCACGGATGACTGTACAAAAGGGCAAAGCTTAAAGCTGATGAGTTCCAGTTCCATGTTTGAATTCCGCTTCTGTTAAGATGGATACGACAAGGCCGCATAGCATAGGTATCTTACCGGCAATGAGCAAGCACATGGGTAATACAAAGCAAGCGAATCATCATTTACAGATCGTGCGGGAGGCTGCGCAGGCTATCTTAGGTGAAACAGATGTTGATACCTGTCTTTATGTCGATAGCGAAAAACAGAGGCTTGAGCATTGGCAACATGGAGAGCTAGCTAATCAATATGTTATTTCGACGGCGAAAAATGGTATAGGTTGTGAAGAAGGTTCTTTCTGCACGCCCTCTGGCTTACATCGAATCTCAGAAAAAATTGGATCCGGGGCAGCGGTCAATTCAGTGTTTGTTGGGCGTGAAGAAACAGGGGAGAGCGCTACGATAGAGACGGATGCTGTTGAAACGGGTGTTGATCAAATTACCAGTCGTATCCTCTGGTTGGATGGACTCGAACCTGACGTTAATCAGGGTGGCACCGTGGATAGCCATGATCGCTATATCTATATCCATGGTACGAATGAAGAAGGCCTCTTAGGCAAGGCTGCCTCACATGGCTGTGTGCGTATAGGGAATGCTGATATAGTGCGATTATTTGAAGATGTGAGTACTGGTACGTTGGTATTTATTACCTGATCAGGATTCGCGTCTGTGAATCAAAGAGCTCGGCAGGTATACTCGCGGCTGAAATTACAAGGAGCGTAACGTGGCTGCAATTGACCTGACATCTGAATCTTTCCATTCCACCATTGATGACAATGACATCGTTATCGTTGATTTCTGGGCAACGTGGTGTGGTCCATGTAAGCAATTTGCGCCTGTTTTCGAGACCGCCTCTGAACTACATGAAGATATTGTTTTCGGTAAGGTTAATACCGAAGAGCAGCAAGAACTATCTGCTCAGTTTCAGATTCGCTCTATTCCAACCTTGATGATTTTTCGTGAACAAATTGGTGTATTCATGCAGCCGGGTGCACTGCCACCTGCGGGTCTTGAAGATGTTATCCAGAAGGTTCGCGAGCTGGATATGGATCATGTCCGCGCTGAAGTTGAGAAACAACAAGCTGGTCAGGAAAGCCCTGAATAAATATGTTTTGCGGCGTATCGCTGCGTTACGTTTGCAATCAGCACTTTTTGGTGCTTTCGGATAATTCATGAACCCTGCTGATGAAACCCTGATAGATGGTTTCATCGACCGTCTCTGGATGGAGCGGGGATTAAGCCCGAATACACTGGCCTCCTATCGGTCTGACCTTGCGGGTTTTGCACGTTGGTTAGAAAAACACCAGTCCTCGCTCGCAAAGGCCAGTCGTTCGCATTTGCAGGAGTATCTGGCTGAACGGCTGGCAGCAAGCGCAAAGCCACGTACAACAGCACGTTTATTATCCAGTCTGAGGCGTCTATTTCGATTTATGTGCCGTGAAGGCATGCGAGAAGACGATCCATCGGCCTTGCTGGAATCTCCCAAATTGGGCCGGAGCCTGCCTAAATCACTGAGTGAAACTGATGTGGAGTCATTGATTAACGCTCCTGATACTTCAACATCGTTGGGTCTGAGAGACCGAGCGATGCTGGAACTAATGTATGCCTCAGGTCTGCGTGTATCTGAAATTGTCAATCTACAACTGGATGAGATTAGTTTGCGTCGCGGTGTTGTGAGGCTAACTGGTAAAGGCAATAAGGAGCGACTGGTTCCAATGGGTGAAGAGGCGCTGCACTGGATAGAAAGTTATATCAATGAGGCGCGCGGCGATATATTGAAGCAGCAACGTAGTTCTGATGTCTTTGTAACCACCCGTGGTGGTGGAATGACTCGCCAGGCCTTCTGGTATCTAATAAAGCGCCATGCCAGGCGAGTTGGTATCAAGTATGAATTATCCCCACACACGCTAAGGCACTCATTTGCTACTCATCTGCTCAATCACGGTGCTGATTTACGTGTTGTGCAAATGTTACTGGGGCACAGTGACTTATCGACCACACAAATCTATACTCACGTCGCAAAAGCCAGGCTGAAACAGCTGCATGCTAAGCATCATCCACGTGGTTGATGTAGATAGAACATTAAATGGAATTATTTAAGTCTATCCCGGTCAAAACCGGCGATGATTCAAGGAATGGAGCTTATGTTGAAACAAATATTTATTGTAATGCTTACAGGGATCGCTTTACTGGGTTTCCAGGTACAGGCTGCTGAGATAACGCCAGAAGTGAAGGCCGTAGTAAAAAAGCTGGGTCTGTCAGATGGTGATGTCGCGGCAACCCCGATCGATGGTATATATGAATTACAGGCGGGCACTCAGCTATATTACCTTTCTAGTGACGGTAAATACCTGATTTCCGGAAATATCCTGAATATGGCAACCAAGGAAAATCTGACCGAGAATCGCCTGAAATCAATTCGCGTTGGCGCCATTGGCGGTGTTGGGGCTGAGCAGATGATCTCTTATAAGGCCAAAGATGAGAAACATCAGGTGACCGTGTTTACTGATATCGACTGTGGTTATTGCCGTAAATTGCATGCAGAAATGGATCAGTACAATGACCTGGGTATTACCGTGAACTATCTGTTTTATCCGCGTACCGGGCCGGGGTCTGCATCTTATAAATCAGCGATTTCAGTCTGGTGTAATGCAGATCGAAATGATGCCATGACGCGTGCAAAGCAGGGTGAACAATTAAAAGAGGTGAAATGTACTAATCCAATAGCAAAGCATTTCATTCTGGGTAACGATATGGGGATCAACGGCACGCCAGCGATCGTGACTGCTCAGGGCGATATGATGCCCGGTTATTTACCGCCTCGTGTACTGAAGCGTCAACTGGATAAAGCGGCTGGAGCTATCGCGAAGAAGTAGTTAACTGAATATTGATCAGAGCCTGATAATGGGCTCTGGTCTTTAAACAGAGTTAGTGCAGCAGGTTGAACATCTGGCGACGGTAGCGTCCGACCAGATCGCCCTGACCGCCAAGTAAGTCAAAGATAGACAGCATTCCTTTCCGAGCCGCATCATCATCCCAGTTGCGGTCTCTTTTCATAATTTCGAGCAATTGCCCAAGTGCTGCTTCGTAGTCACCATTAAGGGCCTGCCAGGCAGATAGAAGATAGCGACTTTGATGATCTTCAGGTGTGTTACTTAGAGTGACTTCAAGTTCCTCTGGTTCTGGGCTGTCTTTTACAATGCGAGCAAATTGCATCTGCGCCTGTAGAATTTTGACCTCTTCAGTCTCTCGCTGATCCATGGGTATGGCTTTAAGGATTTCATCGGCATTATCATGATCACCAGAGAGTACATAGACTCTGGCAAGATCGAGAGGGATACGCTTGTTATTCGGATCTTCCTGATTCGCCTGTATCAGTAGTTGTCTGGCTTCTTCATATTGTCCCTGATCGGCCATTGCCTGTGCCTGTAACACCAGTTGATCAGATTCGCGTTCGATGTATTTATCGAGCATTTCTTTGAGCGCGGATTCACTTTGTGCGCCCATAATGTCTTCAACAACCTCACCATTTCGAAATAGCTTTAGCGTTGGCAGGCTGCGTACAGCAAATTGGGCGGCGAGCTCCTGTTGCTGGTCGGAATTAACTTTGACCAGATGGAGGCCACCCTGATAATCCTCAGCCAGCTTTGTGACTATCGGCATGAGCATCTGGCAGGGGTTACACCAGTCGGCCCAGAAGTCGACAAGCACAGGGCGCTCGAAAGACCCTTCGATTACCAGTGAATGGAAATTCTCGGGAGTTCCTTCGAAAATGAAAGGAGAGTCAGCCATTTTCGATATTCCAGTGTTTTAGCGTTCTAATAATTCGAGTTTATTGGGTTTGCCTTCCCATTCTGCAGCATCTGGCGGTGATTCTTTCATCTGGTTAATCACTGGCCATTCCTGTGATAGTTCGGCATTAAGCTCAAGGAAGTGTTCCTGTTCCGGGGCCAGATCGTCTTCTGAAAGAATGGCATCAATCGGGCATTCAGGCTCGCAAAGGGTGCAATCGATACACTCATCAGGGTCGATAACCAGAAAATTAGGTCCTTCATGAAAACAGTCGACCGGACAGACTTCTACGCAGTCAGTGTGCTTACATTTAATACAGTCTTCAACGACAACAAATGTCATGGTAATTCCTCGTTGATTTACTCAATACCGCGGGCTTTTGGCCCATTTAGCGGGCGCATAGTCTACTGATTCTTTATGCAGAGTGCGAGCTGTGTATGGCGATTTAGATCAATTTTTTAGGTTGTCAATTGAGGCTAACAGACTCTCGTTATCGACCGGTTTTGGAATGTAACCATTACAGCCGGCAGCCTGCATGATATCCAGTGTTTGCTGGTCTGAGGCAGCTGTCAGCGCCATGATAGGCATTTTCAGGCCTTGCTCGCGCAGTTTTCTGGCGACTTCATCGCCATTCATGATGGGCATATTCATGTCCATCAGAATCAGGTCAGGGTTTTCCTGTGCCTTGTCATAGGCTTGCTGACCATCTTCTGCAGTAATGACCGTATAGCCGCCTTTCATCAGGAATAACATGATGAGGTTTCTTGAGTCTGGGTTATCTTCGGCAAGCAGAATCGTATCGATGGTTTTAATAGTGGCCTCTTCGCTGTCTTCGTCAATGGACTCAGGCTCAGATTTAATCGCACTTTGTCCTGTGGCAGCTTCGATTTCGAGTGTGAAAGCTGAGCCTTCACCTAGTTCGGATGTTACTGTAATGCCGCCACCCATCAGGCTGGCCAGGTTGCGGCTAATAGTTAGTCCCAGGCCAGTACCAGAAACTTCCGAGGCGATGACTGTTTCGGTTTGCTGGAACGACTGAAAGATTTTATCCAGGTCAGTCTGGGCAATACCAGGGCCGGTATCTTTAACGCTGATTGATAAGCGATTGTTCTTCCAGTTTAAGATGACTTCGATCTGGCCTTTTTCGGTAAATTTCAGGGCATTACCAATCAGGTTGAGTATTATTTGCTTTAATCTGACGCGGTCAATTAATAGTATTTCCGGAACGTTCCCGTCTACCGTATCAAAGAGTTTGAGATTCTTTTTATCGGCGAGTGGCTTAAGCAATCGAGTGACTTCGTGTAACAGGTCTCGGATATTGTATTCAGCATGGATAAGTTCCAGCTGTTCGGCATCAATCTTGGATTGATCGAGAATATTATTAATTAGATTTAGCAGATGCTCCGAACTGTTTTCTATAATTTCCAGGTATTCTTCGGTGGTTTCTTCATCTTCCCGGTCCAGTAGAAGTAACTGGTTATACCCCATGATGGCGGTAAGTGGAGTACGTAGTTCATGCGTCATATGCGCAAGGAACTTTGCTTTAAGTTCACTGGCTTCTTCCGCTGCCAGTTTCTCGAAATAAAGTTTCTGGCGTTCAAATTGTAGATGAATCGCTTTGATGAATGTCGCAATGATAACGAATAAAAACCCGATGAGTGCTGGCATTAGATACCAGCCCTGAATATTAAACTGGGTATAGAGCAAGATAACGATAAACGCCGATATGACACTGGCTGAGATGTAACCGATATATAAAGAGACAGGTCTTAAGCCTCTTAATAGCAAAATACCACCGAGAATAATGAGCCAGGGTAATGTGACTATGATGTTAGAGATTAAATGATTTTGAGTTAATACATTGCCATGCTTCAGATTGTGATAGATAACGGCAAGAACCTGTAGCCCCGGAATTCGACCCTCGTTAGGAATATAGGTGTAGTCACCAAGCGTTGTTGCGGTACTGCCGATGAATACGGTTTTCCCTTTGAATGTTTCTGGATTGATGGCTTTTCCTGTCGATCCATCATCCTGCCCGAATACGCTGAGCAATACTTTATAAAATGGTAACAGTGTCATGTCTTGCATATTGTTGGGAAACTTTAACGCGACCAGGCCGTCTCGATTCACCGGCCATTGGTGATTGTTGATTGAAGCGGATCGCCCATCCTCTGAAAAAATAATTTCATCGGAGCGGTTTTCCATCAAGGCGGAAATAGCCATGGCTGGCATTTGATGGTCATCAATATTAAATACCAAAGGTACTTTACGTACCGTTGCATCAAATCCAGGAGTCAGAGTGATTAAACCGATTCGGCTAAACGGTATTAAAGCAGGATAGGGGATAACCGCGCCGAGTGGATCAACAGCGGGTGAATTAGTGACGTTTATAGCTTGATGCTGTTGTAGTGCGCTATACAGATCATAGTAACGCTCATTCTGAGTTATTGCTGCAATATGGGTATTCGGTGTTTTACGCAGTTCTTCAATAAATAATTCATCTCCATTTCGTTTTTCCGCAAATACAATGTCATAAATCAGGTGTTTTGCACCAGCCTCACGTAAATACCGTGTCAGTGATGCATATACATAACGATCATAAGGCCAGCTACCGAGCTGGGATTGCAATGCCGTGAGCGATAGTTCATCAATATCAATAATAACGATATCTGAGAAGTCTGAAGGTTCAGCCCACAGATATTGATTTTTATCGTCGATTAGATGCTGGACACGATCAAAGAAAACCGTATGAGATAGAAAAATGCTACCGATTACTGCAAGTACGGCAGATAGCAATATAATTTTGCTGTCGGTTATTTTCACCCGCAGAGTGTACTGATTACAGTATCGCTATGCTAGTGGACGCCTGTTGTTGAGTAGATGTCAGATTAATCGGGTAGTTTATCGAGCAGGCTGATAGCTTCAGTGTCATCAGGGTAGTTTTCCAGATGAAGTTTTATATGGTGTTCAGCTTTGTTGACCTGATTAAGCTTTAACCATGCGCGGGCAGCATTTAAATGGGCGCTGGAATGTTTAGGTTCAACCGCGATAGCTCGATAAAAATATTCGATTGATTCTTCCAGGTTCCCTTCTTTGTACTCAACCTTTCCCAGTCCCCAGAAGGCTTCAGGGTTCTGTTCTTCTTTGGTTAGTGCCAGGTTGAAATCAGATTCAGCTTCGTTATGTTTATCTAAAGAGCGATAGACGTTGCCCCGTTCGATCAATAATTCAGAATTGGCAGTGCCATTTTCAATAGCGAGGTTGTAATAATTCAGTGCCTGGTCATGATTATTGTTTTTGACATACAGGCGAGCAATGTCTCGAAGTAGCACTGGGTCGGTCGAGTAACCCCGCATGGCCTTTTCGATTAACGTCTCCATCGCGCTGTTATCAGAAAGATTTAATAATTGATCATGATGATATTTGTAATGAATACTTCGCGGTGCAGAGCCGTCGCCGCGTAATTCACGTCGATCTATAGACGAGACTCGCCATTGAAAATGCGCATCGAATGGTAGTTGTGCAATACGTAGCTCTGGAAAGTTACTAGCCTCACGATACACAACGTTGTTGAAATCGAGATCAGTGGCTAATTCGACCATATAAGACTGTGCTTCGTTCACTGGCTTCCAACTGAGTACAAGCGAAGCAGACTCGATACGGTTACCTGTAGCGGGTGAGGAGAGTCCCGGCGGTGAGGGTAGTAGAGCTGGGCTTTGTGGGGCTTTTCCCTTTTCCGTAATCGTACCGAAATTTTCGCGTAGTCGGCTTTCTGGGTTCCCATCTGTCATCAAAGCGACTTCGCCGTGATAGAGCATGGCACGTGTACTGCTACTGTCAGCTATAGCGGCATAGCGGGTGCCGCGTATGCCAACGTTAACCGACTGGGTTGCTAAACGAGATGAATAATTTGAGACACCTTTTAATTTCGGAATATTGCGAATAATTTCACCAGAATCGAGTTTAAATTCGGTTTGGACTCGGCTGCCGTCAAGGCTTCTCTGAGCCTGAGGAATATCGAGCCTGGTATTCTCAATTATCTGGATGTAACTGCCATCAGATAATTGTCCATTGAACGTAGAGCCGGCAGGAACTTCGATTTTTGCATTGTGCGCATCGAATGAGGTTGTGTCTTTAGCAATGACCTGACCATTTACCTTGATATCGCCACTCTGGCTGAGAACTGTGATTTGCTGATTATGGCGGATGGCATATAACCACCACCATACTGCTATAGCAGCAATAATCGCGATAACGACGGTTATGGTGATGTTCCTATTTCGCGTAGACATGGTTTTACCGCTTTTAAACTTTAGTTACTTCCAAGTTTAGATTGCCTTGTATGACTAAGGAATATCCCGACTGCCGATAATTTAACCAACAATGTAAACATTAGTTACAAATAAGCATCTAGGGACTTAAAATCCTTGGAATAAATGGAATTGTCGGTGGTAACCAGGGGGGAGGGCCTGGCGGCACAGGTGGAGGAACCGGAGGCGGTGGCACAGGTGGTGGCGGCACTGGTGGCACCGGCGGCACCGGTGTTGGTGGCGCAGGAGGAGCAGGGGGCTGAGGAACCGGCGGTGTTGGCGGCTGCGGTGGCTGTTGTGGTTGATGCGGTGGCTGATAATGTTTTGGTATCAGTGGTTTTCTCGGACACTGGCATGAGCAGCCATTAACATCATAGATGGAGAAGGCGGTCGCTGCATTTTGACAGCCCGAGTCGTAATCGATATTGGCTGTCGCTCCACGCATGGTCATCAGGCGGTCGCCATTACGGATGCGCATGCCTTCTTTAGCTGGGACATATTTATCGCCCTGATAGACTAGCACTTCACCATTTAAATCATGCAAGGTTGCATTGTATTTATCGACACGTCCTTTGCGGTTGGGTGATGTCTGGCAGCCGCAGGCGTTAATAATGTTAGAACCTGGGTTGAGTATTTCTGTGCAGCCATTGTCGTAAGATACTTCCATCAATGTATCTGTCAGGACTTCGACCAGATTACCATCGCGCAGGATCTGATTAAGTTTGGTTGGCTCTGCTGGCTTATCCGTATGAATCAGGTTGGCCTTACCTTTTAATTCATGAATGATTGCAGATTCTGGTGCATCACTTCTATAGGGTGATGACATACAGGCACAGGCATCGATCTCGTATGTGCTAGCGGCGCTGAATAGCTCTTTACAGCCGTTGTTGTATTCAACTTCAACCAGACTATCCTGCAGCACCTGTAAGAAGTCACCATCATCAAGGGATTCTTCTATGGCTATCGGTTTTTCAACTTTGTTTAACTCAAGTAGCAGGTTATTGCCTTTCAGACGACGTACGAATGCGGTGTTTTTGCCATCAGTTATCGTTGTGGTTTGTGTATTTGTTGTGCTTTGAGAGTTTGGAGTCGTAGTGGTTTGGGCGTGTGCAGGTTGCTGCAGACATAATAACAAGATGACGCTCAGGCACTGTTTGCCATAGTCCAGTAAGGACATTCTTATCGAATTCCCAGATTTTTGCCTGCTATCGGGTGTCATCAGGAGAAGTATTTCCTGTATTATCATTATATTAATTTGTAATTCTACATAGTTTGTTTAAGTAGTTCGAGAACCATAATTGATGAAAAGTTCACGTAGTTCACGTATTTACAGACTTTTACAATTCCAGGTCTCGTTTTGAGATACAAGAGATGTTATTAAAATGAAAAAAGTATGAGAGTGTTAGAGAAACAGGCATTGTGGAAAGCGCAGCATTAACAGAGACGGATATGCGACTGGGTGAATATCTTGTACAGCAGGGCGTATTGCAATCAGATCGTCTTGAGCGGACGTTAAAGATACAACAGGATAATCCTGAGCGTTTAGGCGTGCTGCTGGTGAGCCTGGGGCTGGTATCTGAAAAAGATGTTGCGTCAGGGCTAGCTGAGCAACTTGGTTTAACGCTGGCCGATATATCAATGTATAGCCACACTGCCGTGCTTAATGGCTCGGTATCACAGCGATACTTACGCGAATCACAAATTGCGCCGCTGCATATTGAGGATGATGTGCTGCATGTAGCGATGGCAGTACCGCAGGATAGTTATGCTATTGATGCGCTGAAGATGGCTTCCGGTTTTCAGTTGCAGATCTATCTCGGTACGGCATCTGATATTGAACTGGCACTCAATCGCCAATACGGCGAGGAAGATGCGTCTGATCAAAATCAGACGAACTATCTATCACAGGACAATATAGACGATATCCAGCATCTTAGAGACCTGGCAAGCGAAGCGCCTGTTGTTCGGCTAGTCAATGGCTTCTTTAGTCGCGCTCTGGAAGTGATGGCGTCTGATATTCATATTGAGCCCTTTGAAGAAAGGCTAAGTGTTCGTTTCAGAGTGGATGGTCAGCTTCGTGAAGTTGATACACCCGCAAAATCAATGGCGGCAGCCATTACATCGCGAATTAAAATTATGGCGAATCTGGACATCGCAGAACGACGTCTGCCGCAGGATGGGCGTTTGAGTCATCGTATCGAGGGGAAGATGATTGATATGCGTGTCTCAACTGTGCCAACCAGTTATGGAGAGAGTGTTGTCTTACGTATTTTGGATAAGACGGCTTTGCCTCTGGAGTTTGACGCACTGGGTTTTGAAGGAACCTTGTTAACTGATTTTCAGAAGATGCTGGATTTGCCACACGGTGTAATCCTGGTGACTGGCCCAACTGGTAGCGGTAAAACAACAACATTATATGCTGCTTTGCAATCACTGAACTCTCCAGAGCGGAAAATACTTACTGTTGAAGATCCCGTCGAATATCAGTTAGAAGGTATCAACCAGATCCAGGTGAAACCACAGATAGATTTGACGTTTGCAAATGCACTCCGCTCTATCTTAAGGCAGGACCCTGATGTCATTATGATCGGTGAAATGCGTGATCCCGAAACTGCAAAGATAGCGGTTCAGTCAGCACTAACCGGACATAAAGTCTTTTCCACCCTTCATACGAATAGTGCAGCAAGCAGTATTACCCGTTTACTGGATATGGGTGTTGAGAACTATTTGCTGACATCGACGATTAATGGTGTGCTGGCACAGCGTTTGGCCCGCAAGTTATGTCCTGTATGTCGTGAGCCTTATCATCCTCAGCAACAACTACTAGCAGAGACCGGTCTTGACGGTCTGGTGAGTCAGAACGATACAACAATTTATCGTCCCGCAGGTTGTCCATCATGCAATGACACGGGGTATCAGGCACGTACGGCATTGCTTGAGCTCTTTACTATGAATGAGAGCCTGCGTCAGGCAATTTTAGAGCATGTCGATGCTACGAAATTACAGTCGATCGCTGAACAACAGGGTATGCATACAATGCATCGAGATGGACTGGAGAAGGTTATTGCTGGAGTCACCAGTCTGGAGGAAATCTCCCGAGTGACACAAGAGGTATAGAGCTTGCCAGTCTTTTATTACAAAGCAGCATTTCCTAACGGAGAAATGAATGAAGGACAGATGCAGGCAGCGGATCAGCATGCTGTAGTGAGTCAGTTGCAGTCAGCGGGTCAGATTATTATCAGGGTAGAAGAGGTTGGAGCCAATCGGCCAGATAAGCTTTCAAGCGCTCGGTTTTCATCACGCATTATTCGTCATGAAGAGTTGGCTTCATTTACGCTTGAGTTATCAACCCTGCTGGAAGCCGGCATGCCTCTGGATAGAGCACTGCGTATATTGACAGATGTGGCCGTGCGAGATGAAGTGAAACATGTTCTGGATGCGCTCTATCAGGATGTGAGAGGCGGAGCCTTTCTTTCAGATGCATTGGCGGCGCGCAACGGTATCTTTACAAATTTTTATATCAATATGATTCGAGCAGGTGAGGCCGGTGGTGTTCTAGGTGTTACCTTGAAGCAGCTGGTAGCTTCATTGGAACATGCCCAGCAGGTTCGTGAATCGGTTATCTCAAAACTGATCTACCCGTTAATTTTGATCATGGTTGCTGGTAGTTCAGTAGTTCTGTTGCTCGGCTATGTTGTTCCACAATTCAGTGATTTGTTTGCAGATGCAGGTGCCGATTTACCCTGGTTGACCAGTTGGGTACTGGGAATAGGTAATATGCTTGCGGACTATGGCTGGGTGCTTGTTATCCTCTTCATAGTAGCAGCGCTTGTCTTCAGGAATCAGTACAACACATCTCAGGGACGACTATCCTGGGACAGGCGCTGGTTAAAGATTCCACTGCTAGGCGACTTATTAAGCAAGCTTGATACCTCTCGGTTTTGCCATACTTTGGCCACTTTGTTAGCAAATGGTGTGCCGCTTTTACAAGCGGCGACAATAGCGCGCGAGGTAATCACGAATCGGGCAATCATGACAGAACTACAGAATGTTCTACCTGCCCTGGAATCGGGTCAGGGATTGGTACGTCCCTTAGCTGAGTCAGCGGTCTTTCCTGAACTGGCTTTGCAGCTTATACGAGTTGGTGAGGAATCCGGTGAGCTGGAAGGCATGTTATACAGAGTGGCGGATATCTATGAACGAGAAGTACAAACAATACTTAATCGTTTGTTGACACTATTAGAACCTGCGCTGATTCTGGGGCTGGGTTTACTAATTGGTGGAATTATTATGTCGGTCTTAATGGCTATTCTGGATATCAATAATCTGGTTTTCTAGCCTGAGTATGTCGTTAGTCAATGAGAATTTTATGAATAACAAACACGTAGTACCAGGGAATCATCGTTTAGCAAGCCAGGGTTTTACCCTGATTGAACTATTGGTCGTGCTAGCAATACTGGGCATGGTTGCGGCGTTCGCTGCGCCTCAGGTATTCAAACACCTGGCAGGCGCTAAATCGGATACCGCTAAAATCCAGATAGAAAACTTATCGACAGCACTCGACCTGTATAAACTGGAAGTTGGTCGATATCCTGAAGAACTGTCTGCGTTGGTTTCCAGACCCGCTGGTGCCGGTAACAGTCGCTGGAATGGGCCTTACTTAAAAAAAGCTAGCTTGCCTAAGGATCCCTGGGATAGAGATTTTGTTTATCGCTATCCAGGGCAACAGGGCCGATATGACCTGATTTCATATGGTGCTGATGGTGTAGAAGGCGGCGAGGGCGAGGATCAGGATGTTGTCAGCTGGCAGTGACGGCATGCCAATCAGATTAAAACTATCCGGGTTTACGCTGTTTGAACTGCTGGTCGTTATGACTCTGATCACGCTGGTGATCTCTCTATCTATTCCTCAATTTGCAGGGGTAATTAAAGGGAGTCAGATAGACGCTGCTACTGATCAGATTATGTCATCACTCCGTTTATCAAGAACACTGTCCATTGCCGAGAACCGCCCAGTGAACTTTTACGTGAATGTAGAAGAACGACATTTTCAAAGTGATGTCGATGAAGATTCAATAACGCTTTCTTCTGATATACAGGTTCGCTTACACACGGCCAGAAGCCTGTTGAATGAAGAGGGTGGCTATATCCGTTTTTATCCGGATGGTAGTTCTACGGGTGGAGGTATTGAGTTGTTACTGTCGGATACAGACAGGCATGAGTCTATAGATATAGACTGGCTTACCGGCCGAGTGATATTACGTGATAGAGATTCGAAATTATTCGTGGGTCGTTAATTGTGGTTTCGAGAATAGGCCGCGCCAAAGGTTTTACCCTGCTCGAAACGCTGGTGGCATTTACCATTCTTGCGTTATCTCTAGGTGTTATTCTACAGCTCTTCGGTCAGGGATTTCGCACAGCCGATTCTGTAAAGCAATATACGCTGGCGAGTATCTGGTCACAGTCGCTGGTAGCTCGACTGGATGTTGATATTCCGTTACAGCCGGGCTTACACCGCGGTGAAACAGAAGACGGCTTTCGATGGCAATTACAGATCAAGACATTAAAGCCGGCAAAATTCGAATCCAATGTGCCGCCTGCATATGAGGTCCTGATTGATGTTAGCTGGGGTGAAAATGAAACGGTTAGTTTAAATACCGTTCGTCTGGGGCAGTTGTTATGAGTGCAGCCCCTAAAGGCTTTACACTAGTTGAGTTGCTCGTAGCAATTAGTCTTTTTTCGCTTATTGCCTTGCTGCTTTTTTCAGGCTTTCGTTTTGCCGACAGGGGTTGGGAAGTAAGTAAAAGTCAGCTTGCTGAAATAGAACAGGTGCGTGGCTTGCATCAGTTTTTACAGCAGTATTTACAGTCATCTTATCCATTGTCTATTCAGGTGGACAGGCAGAGGCAGCTGGTTTTTGAAGGTGATAGTCAGCAATTGGGTTTTGTGGCGAATATGCCGGCGCATCTCGGCCCCCCAGGGCTGTATAGATTACAGATCGAGATTGAGGAAGAGGCTGAAAAAAAGGCTTTGAACCTTACTCGCCAACTTATGCACCCCGATTACGAAGCAACCGGTAATGATGGACTCAATAAAGAAAGTACATTGATTGATAATCTTGAGGATATCGAGTTTGCATATATAGCTGCGAATAGCATTAACCAACAGCAGGAGTGGTTAAGTCATTGGGATAACCCTTCCAGTGTTCCGGCATTGGTGCGTGTGCGGCTAAGCCTTGCGACTTCGAAAACGGAGTTTTTCATTAAGCCGCTAGCGACCAGAGCGACAGCAACGATATTGGCTCGATAGGATGGTGTGCTTGAATAAATTCAGACACACGACCTTTAAGTATCAGCAAAACGGTTTGGCTCTGCTAACCGTGTTGTGGATGGTTGCTCTGTTAACTGTGATTGCCGCGGCGGTAAGTTATACCCTCAGGCATGAAGCGCGACTGACCAGTCATAATGTTCAGACCGCACAGGCTCGTGCGTTAGTGGATGGTGCCATCTTTCTTGGAATTCGCTCATTGCTGGCAGAAAAGCCAACAGATGTGATTGCTGATGGGTATGAACGTGAGGTTCGTATTGGTGGTAAACCACTAACGCTATCGATACAGGATGAACGTGGTAAGGTGGATATCAATCAGGCCTCTGAAGAACTGCTACAGACCCTGATTCAATCAGCGGGAGCCAATCTGGACGTGTTAGCAATTACCCAGTCCATTCTGGACTGGCGCGATGAAGATGATGAGTTACGACCACTGGGTGCCGAGGACACACAATATCAACAGGCAGGCTTATCTTATGCGGCACGTGATGGTCCCTTTCTGGTGCCGGATGAATTACAGCAGGTACTTGGTATGACTGAGGCTGTCTATAAACGCCTTGCTGAGCATGTTACGGTATATACCGGTAGCACGGGTGTTGATCCTCGATCTATTTCTCAGACGCTTTTAGCACAAATGCCGGGAATGAGTGAGGGGCTTGCTACTCAGTATGTACAGCAAAGGCACAACGTAGATGTTGGTGTAGAATCACACTGGCTTCCTACAGAATCCAGGCCATTTTTAGTGAAGCATGGGCCTGAAATCTATCAGATAACTGCCAGTATGAATCATGGTGATAGTCTACTGACGAGGTATGCCATTGTTCATATTAAGAGGCAAAAGAAGCAACCGTATGACATTATTGCCTGGCGCGATAAGTTTAATTTCGATGAGGTAAACGAAAGTTCACGACATGAGTGATCAACAGCAAACAAAGTCCCGATTTGAAGTGATTGTTCACTTTTTGCGCTGGTGGCGTCATGAGCTATCAGAGTTGTTGCCTGCTTCAGTGCGTCGTTTATGGAGTACTGCTCGTACCTCGTTGCATGTCTTTATTCAGCAGGATTCCGTCATCTATAGAAAATACATCGATGGTAATGAAGCAGATACTGAAACAGACCTGGGTTCGCTCCAACGTGAATGTACGCCAGTTATCGTGCATGTACCTGAGGCAATGGTGTTGACCCGACAGATGCAGCTTCCCGCCGCTGCACGAGAAAATTTATACCAGGTACTGGGTTTTGAAATGGATCGTCATACGCCGTTTAAATCAGATCAGGTTTATTATGCATTTGATACAAACAAAGCGAATTCGAATAAAGACACCATTGATGTCTCGTTGAGCTGGGTGATTAAAGCTAATATTGACCAGGCGCTATCGGCTCTGAGTGACTGGAAATTGCATGAAAAGCAAACCGAGCTGGATAAGCAAACAGGTGAAGTTCGAATACGCCTGCATTCTGGCGAATATAGTTCGGCAGCAGTCAGACGATCGGGGTTATTGCCTATAGCTGTTTCAATGTCTTTGCTTCTGGCAATTATTGTCTTGCCGTTCTGGAAGCAGAACGAGCATTTACAGGAATTGCAGGCCGAGCTGGACAAAATGACCCAAAACGCATCATCAGCTGAGCAACTGCAGGCAAATGTCGATACGCACGCCGCGTTATTGCAGTACATCTATCAAAAGCAGCAGGCATCCCCCGGCATGTTAAAGATTCTTAATGAGTTGAGTCAGCTTATCCCTGATTCGACCTGGGTAAAGAGACTGGATGTTAGAAATAGTGTTGTGCATATCCAGGGTGAGTCTACTGAGGCGTCTTCATTGATTGGAGTGCTGGAAAGTGCCGACAGTTTTTCGAATGTTCGTTTTGAATCGCCGGTGACTCAGGACTCGATTAAGCAAGTGGAAAACTTTCAGATTGCTATGGATATCGATACTGATGTGATTAATGCAGGTGCTGTGCAGTGAAGATGACACAAATGCAGAGTCGGATGCTGGCTATCCTGATATTGTTATTGTTATTGGGATTAGTGCTGGTCACGGTTGTCATGCCTTTGAGTCAGTATTATCAGGCTAAACAGGACAGGCTGTATCAAATGCAGCGCCATGTGCAGATTCTACGTCGTCAGGCTATAGCTGCAGAAAATAATCAGCAACATCTTGAACAATGGCAGGCTGGCGGCGGGATTGGTCGTTATCTGTTTGCCAATGAATCACATGGCGTCGCTGCTGCGCGTCTTCAGGAACGGATCAAGAAAATTGTGGTCGATGGTGGTGGCCAGTTACTGAGTACACAAACTCTCCCTGCCGCGAATGAAGCCGACCTGGTGCAGATTGGTGTTAACTTTAAAATTAGATCTACGGTTAGTGTTATAAAGACATTGATGCTCGAGCTGGAAGGTGGGCAGCCTTTACTGTTTGCTGATGAATTCAGCGTTAATCATCAGGCGATTCATCGTACCCGTGCTTCACGTTCACGATCAATAGCTCGTATGACGGGCAGAAATGAAGTTGAATTTCAGATGAGTGTTATCGGTTATATGTTGGCTGAAAACTTGCGTCAACAAAATCAGGTGTCACTTAACCCGCAGTCCGGGAATAACTAGGCTATGTTGAATCTCGAAAAAATATTCAGCAGCGTCTGGTGGCCCGTGCCCCTGCTGTGTCTTGTGCTCGCTCTACAGTACTATTATCTATCTGAGCCGCCTGAGCTTTCTTCCGGTTCTAATAAGCCCCAGGCTGATGAATTTCAGTTGCCACAGCTAAAAGAGCTTAACCCCAGAGACTATACTGCAATCACTACCCGGCCACTGTTTCATAAGTCACGCCGTCCCCAGCTTGACGTAGTCTTAAGCAGTACGCCGACTAAAGCGACCAGTACCGTCTCGCGCCTGACACCTGACCATCTGCAGTTGACGGCCATTATCATTACCAGTGAAAAGCGTTTTGCTATATTTCAGGACACCATAAAGCGGACGCGGGTAAAAGGTCTTGAAGGTGACCAATTAGGTAGCTGGTTGTTAAAAACTATTAAACCAGCCGAAGTAGTATTAACTCGAGACCAGAAAACGCATACCATTCAACTGAGGGATAACAAGGCTCGCGAGTCTGAGAATAAGCGTGGGTCGAATACCAGGCGAGCGCAGAGCAGGGCGAGCCAACCTCGAGAAGTACGTCGGCCAAGAAGGCAGGTAACTCAATAATAAAGGGTGTTCACAAGTATGATTGATGTCAGTCATATGGCATTGTGAGCAGAGAGAGGAGCAAGATGAAACACTGTAATAGTTGTAATTATTGGGTAACTCGTGTTTTATCTTGATTAGATGGTAATGCTTAATCGCCAAAGTACATGATAAATAAGACAAAAATTACAATATCTAGCGGGCTGGATTTCCCTTTCGGGGAATATTCAATCGCTTCCAGTGGGGAAACTTCATGCGATTAGGCTTGCGGTTATTATTGCTAGGTATCGCTGTTTTACCACTGGCCTGTAGCTCCACAGGAGAAAAGCCGGTGGCCTCTGCAGTTGAGGAGGTTGAGACTGCAACACAGGATTCAGAAGAAGTAGCCAGTCAGTCTGCTGAGGCGTCTGGAACCATGATGCAGCCGACAGAGGACAGGTCACTTACAGCAAACCAAAGGCAGTCAGCTTCTGGTTTCTATCAGGCGGGCGATGGTCGATTCGTTAACAATGTCCCCCAACAGCGTCGCAGGGCAGGCTCTGATGGTGATATTACACTGAATTTTGAAGGGACCTCGATAGCCGAGGTGGTGAAGGTCATTCTGGGTGATATTCTGGGAGAGAATTACATTATCGACCCTAAAGTTCAGGGAAGTGTGACACTGCAGACTAGCCGCCCGATACCAGTTGATGCCTTATTGTCGACGTTAGAGTTACTGCTAGGAAATAATCAGGCGGCCCTGATTCGTAAGGGTGGTTTATATCAGGTAGTTCCAGCCAATAATGCAGCGAGAAACGGAATAATCAGTGCTGCAGGCAGTGCGAATGGTGCATTACCAGCCGGTTATCAGGTACAGGTGGTTCCTTTGCGGTATATCGCTGTTGAGGAAATGGAAAAAATTCTCGCGCCTCTGAGTGATAAAACCAACATCCTTAAGGTCGATAAAAACAGAAACCTCCTTATTCTTGCTGGGACTGTAGAAGACCTGCGCAATCTGAGTCGTACAATTAATACCTTTGACGTGGACTGGCTGGCCGGAATGTCTTTTGCATTGTTTACGCCTGAATATGTCGATGCCAAGACATTAGTTAAAGAGCTGGAGTTTGTGTTCGGTCGTGAGTCTGGTGGTGTGCTTGCCGGCCTGGTCAGAATTGTTCCCATTGAGCGTTTGAACTCATTACTGGTTGTTACTCCCAGAGCAAGTTATCTGAATCAGGTTCGACAATGGGTCGAGCGTCTAGATCTGGAAACGGCAGGCAGTGGACGCAGACTGTTTATATATCCCGTTCAAAACGGCAAAGCCGATGAGCTGGCGCAGGCATTGAGTGATATTTTTAGTTCTTCCGGTCAGAGTGACGATATCCCGCGTCCAGCATTAGCACCTGGGCTAGAACCGGTGGAGATTGGATCAACACAAAAGACGGGTGAAGCGTCTGCGAAGGATAATAATGAGGCTGCTCCGAGCGCGGCACCAACTGTTGCGTCCGATGATGGTCTGGTTATCGAAGATGGGACATCGGTTCGTTTTATTGCAGACAAGGTGAATAATGCATTGCTGATCATGGCAACCACCGGTGAATACCGGATGGTCAAGGCTGCTCTGGAAAAAATGGATATTGTGCCGCTTCAGGTTCTGATTGAAGCGACAATTGCAGAGATTACTCTGACTGACGACCTTCAGCATGGTCTTCAATGGTATTTCAAAAATAGTGGTGGCAGCCGGACTGGAAGTGGTGTCCTTGATCTGGGTAGTGGTCTTATTGGTGGTGCGCTCCCCGCTGTTCCTGTCAGTAATTCATTTTCTTATTCCATTACCTCTGCTGGCGCAGTTCGAGCGCTTCTGACGGCAAAGGCAACGGAATCCAAAGTCGATATCATTTCTTCGCCATCATTGATGGTACTTAATAATCAAAAAGCCGTTATTCAGGTAGGTGATGAAGTCGCGATCCAGACGCAGGGGCAAAGTACGACGGGTGGTACAGTGTTGAATTCATTTGAATACCGTACGACGGGCATCATGCTATCGGTGACGCCGCGCGTGAATGCTGGTGGTCTGATCACCATGGAGATTGAACAAGAAGCCAGTAATATCGGTACAACGACGGGTGTGGGCGGTAATCCTACGATTACACAGCGTAAGATTCAGAGTGTCATCGCGGTGCAGAGCGGTGAAACGGTTGTACTCGGCGGGCTCATCGATGAGCGTAAAGAGGACACTCGCCGTGGTGTGCCTGTATTGCATACCTTGCCAGTTGTCGGTCATCTGTTTGGTGAAACTGTTGATAACAGTACCCGAAAGGAGCTTGTTGTTCTGTTGACCCCAAGGGCGCTCAATACAGCTGCTGATGCCAAGGCAGTAACCGAAGAGTTCCGGAATAAAATGCAGGGTTTAAGGCCATTTAAGGTGCGCATGCGTGAAGATAACGAATATCCAGGTCTGAAAATGGAGCGTTCTATCCAACGTTAGTGGTGAGTTTTGACGACCGCGCAGCACTATAGTATCTAGAATATCTCTTTTAATTTCTCTTCATCTAAATTTCTCTGAGAATTTCTGGGGGAACTTTCCTTAGTGATTTCACTCTATTTGTAAGCAGTATGTGCAGATTTGCACATACTGCTTATGCCTATGGCGAATTCGGTGTAATTGTTTTGTTAATCAATAAGTTACCGTGAATTTTGTCAATGCCACCAATGTAAACAATT
>CALODD010000103.1:0-9900 GCA_942491945.1 uncultured Gammaproteobacteria bacterium
TACCTTTGGCGAGCTTAACACGCGCATCTTGCTAACACCCAGATCAGCAAGTATCTGTGCACCGATACCATAGGTTCTTAATTCCTGGGTAGCCTGCGTATCCTGTATTACATGCTCATCAGGATCGCTCACATGCCCCTGTATACGACGAATCATATCGCGTGGATCGATCTTCTCACAGAGCAATACCAGCACACCGTGCTCTTCTTTGGCAATACGCTTCATTGCGCTTTTGAGTGGCCAACCACAGTGTTCCCAGTTAGCACTCAGTAAATCACATAGATTATCGCGCACATGGACTCGAACCGTTGTTGGTTCACTTCCTGTGATATCACCATGAACTAATGCCAGATGTAGATTGCCATCAATTTCATCTTCAAAGGCATGCAGTTGAAAGGTCCCGTAATCGGTGGGTAGATCGGCCTCCGCTGCATGTGTGATGGTCTTTTCATTGCTCAATCGATATTGAATCAAATCAGCAATCGTGCCAATCTTGATGTCGTGCTTTTCAGCAACTAATTCCAGATCCGGACGACGCGCCATCGTGCCGTCCTCGTTCAAGATCTCGACGATAACAGCTGCAGGCTCTAAACCGGCCATTCGAGCCAGATCACAACCGGCTTCTGTATGCCCTGCGCGCGTTAACACACCACCAGGCTGGGCCATGAGTGGAAAAATATGTCCGGGCTGAACGATATCTTCAGCTTTTGCATACGGCGCTACCGCTGCTTTAACAGTCGCTGCTCGATCCGCAGCTGAAATACCGGTCGTTACCCCTCTCGCGGCCTCAATCGATACCGTGAAATTTGTTGATTGCTGTGCATCAGCACCACTTACCATCAATGGCAATTGTAGTTGACGACAGCGTGCTTCAGTCAGCGTCAGACAAATCAGGCCGCGACCATGTGTCGCCATAAAGTTGATATCATCAGGACGTGCCATTGATGCCGCCATAACGAAGTCACCTTCGTTTTCACGGTCTTCATCATCCATGATGATGACCATGCGGCCATTCCTTAAGTCTTCAAGGATTTCTTCTGTGGTATTTAATTTCATTATTTTGCGAACCCGTGTTCTTTGAGGAATCCTTCTGTAATTCCTCCGGTTGTTGCTGCTTTGTCTCCAAGCATTAGCCGCTCAAGATAACGAGCAACTACATCAACCTCTAAATTAATCTCACTACCTGATTGTAGATTTCCCATCGTTGTTACCTGCAAGGTATGCGGCACGATATTCAGATCAAACTTCTGACCTTCGACGCCATTAACAGTCAGACTTATACCATCAACCGTAATGGAACCTTTCTCAGCGATATATTTGGCTAGCTCTGCGGGCACTTCAATGACAAAACGCTCCGATCTACCGTCACTGGAACGATCTAACACCTTACCAATACCATCGACATGACCACTCACCATATGACCGCCCAACCGAGTAGTCGGTGTTACAGACTTTTCCAGGTTAACCAGTGCGCCCGCTTTCAGATGACCAAATGTCGTACGTGACAGAGTTTCACCAGAAACGTCAGCGGTATAGAAATCATCACCAAATTTGATTGCTGTCAGGCACACGCCCTGACAGGCAATACTGTCACCCAGTTCAACATCGGACATATCCAGATCGCCCGTGCCGATGACATATAACGCATCGGCACCGCGCATTTCGACGCTGCGAATTGTTCCGACGGATTGGATGATGCCTGTAAACATATTAGTTGCTGTCTCGAATGGACGGCGGATTATAAGGGAAGATAAGGGCCAACCACACCTAACATAGGTGATATTTCAGTAAATTCAGGCAGTTAAGTGGTCAATTTAGCCGTGATTTTCCAGTCTTTTCCCACCGCACGGATATCCGTTATATCGAGCTGAATCCGTTCAGCCATATGCTCAAGGCCAGGAATAGTGATTAATCCGCGAGCGGAGTCGCCCATTAGATGGGGCGCCATATAGATAATCAGTTCATCAACGAGTTTCTCAGCGATCAGTGCTCCAGCAAGCCCGGCACCCGCCTCGACCATGACGTCATTGATCTCACGCTGCCCTAATTCCACCATCATTGACTTTAGCGGCACCTTTCCCGATTCAGACTCCGTTACAAATACATCAGCGCCTGCTTGCTCTAGTGATTCGGTATTCGAGTTTTTCTCAGTCGTTACAATCAATGTTTTACCATCGAGCCCCAGCATTTTTGCTTCAGGAGATAATTGCCCCTTAGAATCACAGACGACACGAATTGGCTGTTGAGTATCTGCTGGAATCATATCCTGCAATGATGGGTGTTCATCCGTACGAAACGTCAGAGACGGATTATCCACTGAGGCAGTGCCGTATCCAGTTAACATCACGCAACTCTCCGCTCTCAGCCGATGTACATCTGCCCGAGCCTCAGCACCCGTAATCCATTTACTTTCACCCGATGCCATTGCCGTTCGACCATCCAGACTCATTGCCAATTTAATTCGCACACGCGGTAAACCCGTTTGCATACGTTTAATAAATCCTGGATTTAATGCCTCGGCATCTGCCGACAGTACACCCTCGATGACCTCAATACCGGCTTCGCGTAAGCGCTGAATACCCTGACCTGAAACCTCGGGGTTTGGATCAGTCATGCCGACAACGACACGAGAAACACCCGAATCAATCAGCGCATTTGCGCAGGGCGGCGTTCTGCCATAGTGTGAGCACGGTTCCAAAGTAACATAGGCAGTTGCACCTTTAGCGTTATCACCGGCCTGAGCCAGAGCATTGACCTCTGCATGCGCTTGGCCTGCTCTACGATGAAAACCTTCACCTATAATTTGATTATCTTTAACGATGACACAGCCAACACGTGGATTGGGTCTAGTGGTATACCAACCCTGTTTGGCTAACTGGATGGCTTTCACCATATATGCGTGATGACTCATGGCCGTAACGCTATTTATCGTTATTCAATAAATCGAGTTGATGATCACGAAGCTCTGGAGACGGAACATTTTTCAGGCGTTCCACTTCATCGGCAAATTCACCCACATCTTTAAAATCCCGATAAACAGAAGCAAATCGAACATAAGCGACATGATCAATGTGCTCGAGTTCATCCATGACCATTTCACCAATACGCCGTGAATCGATTTCACGATCTTCGATTGTCATCAGCTTGTGGCGAACATGATTCATCGCCAGTTCAACATCATCAACAGAAACTGGTCGTTTTTCAAGTGCCCGTTGAATGCCTGCGCGTACTTTTTCTTCATTAAAATTTTCACGTGCACCATCAGTTTTAATCACGCGAGGAAATTGCAATTCTGCGGTTTCAAACGTAGTAAAACGTGCAGCACACGACGTGCATTCACGACGCCTACGAACCTGATCACCTTCAGGAGCCAGGCGTGAATCGTAGACCTTGGTGTCCTGGGCGCCGCAAAAAGGACAATGCATATAACTTTACTAGTCGCGTAATGCCTGCGACTTCATAGTCATGTCCAGATCCGAATCTTCATGAGCATAGACCGGGAATGAATTACATAGAACGCGGACTTTTTCACTGATGCTGCGTAATACTTTGTCGTCATCACCTGCACCAATGGATACATAATCGATTACATCACACATCCAGTGCGCCAGATTCTGTACTTCAACTTCTACAAAGCCACGGGTTGTAATAGCGGGTGTACCAATACGAATGCCGCTTGTCACAAAGGGAGATTGCGGATCATTTGGCACAGCGTTCTTATTGACGGTAATACCAACATTGCCCAGCGCCTCTTCCACTTCTTTTCCAGTGAGTCCTTTACTAATGAAACTCACCAAAAACAGATGATTATCAGTACCACCGGAAACCACGTCATAACCACGTTCGATAAAAATATCAGCCATGATTTTTGCATTCGTTACTACTTGCTGCTGGTAAAAGGCGAAATCAGGATCCATTGCTTCTTTGAAAGCAACAGCTTTAGCGGCTATCACATGCATCAGCGGGCCACCTTGAGTACCAGGGAATACGCGTGAGTTGAGTTTCTTTTCAATCTCTTCGTTGGCCTTCGCTAAAATCAGGCCCCCACGAGGACCACGTAATGTTTTATGGGTCGTCGTGGTTGTGACATCCGCTATCTGCACAGGGTTAGGGTAAACACCGGCAGCAACCAGACCAGCAACGTGTGCCATATCCACCATCAGATACGCGCCAACGCTGTCAGCGATATCACGAAACTTCTGCCAGTCAACGACACGTGAATAAGCCGAAAAACCGGCGACAATAACCTTCGGCTTATGCTCTTTTGCCAAAGCTTCGACCTGATCGTAATCAATTTCCTGGGTATCTTCGCGCAGGCCATATTGAACGGCATTAAAACACATGCCGGAAATATTCAGTTTCATACCGTGGGTCAGATGACCACCTTCAGCCAGACTCATGCCGAGCAGAGTATCCCCTGGCGACATTAAGGCGAGATATACAGCTGCATTAGCCTGTGAACCAGAGTGCGGCTGAACATTGGCATAATCCGCTCCAAACAACTGCTTCGCACGATCGATTGCTAATTGTTCAGCAATGTCGACATACTCACATCCACCGTAATAACGCTTGCCCGGATATCCTTCCGCATATTTATTCGTCAGCTGAGAACCCTGAGCCTGCATAACGCGAGGGCTGCAGTAGTTTTCGGAGGCAATCAGCTCGACATGCTCCTCCTGGCGCTGCTCTTCGCTCATGATGGCGTAGTAGAGCTCTTTATCGAAATCTTCAATATTATCGTCGTCAGAAAACATGGATATCCCCAAAAAACACGGCGTAACACGGTTTACGCATTAGAAATTTAGAAGGAAATAATACCGGATTTTGCCCATTTGTGCCGTATATATCGTAGAGAATGCACCCTCTACTACTAGATATAGGCACCTCTACGTCGACCCATGATCGACCATGGCCTGCACAACTGAAGTCCAGGTTTTGGCGATATTGTCCCTATTGTAACCACCGCCACCTGTTACTAATAATCGCCCTTCACAGTATTGGTCAGCAATTTCGCATAAGCGTCGGGTTGCCGTTGCATGCGCATGAGTCGAAAACCGCATATGAGTGATCGGATCACCATCAATACTATCAGCTCCAGCTTGCAAGATGATAAATTCCGGTTGATATTGGTGTAGGTAGTTTTCTACTTTATCCCAGTAAATATCGAATACGTCATCTCTGGAATTCGGTGGTGCTGGAAGATTGAGTTTCATTCCCTTTGCATCGCCGGTACCGGTTTCATCGATAAAGCCTGTACCTGGATAGAGGAATTGACCATCTTCATGGATATCGGCAAACAGCACCCGGGGATCATCTTCAAAGCCATAAAACACGCCATCGCCATGGTGCGCATCAATATCGACATAAGCTACATGCTGTAAACCATATTCACCCTGTAGCGTTTCAATCGCGATACCGCAGTCATTAAATACACAAAATCCTGAAGCACTATCACGCCGAGCATGATGCAGGCCTGCAATCGGCACGAATGCACGTTTTGCTTCAGTGTTCATAATGGCTTCAAGCGCATGTAATACGGTACCAACCACCGTGGATGCCGTTTCGTATACACCTTTGTATGCCGGAGTATCGCCCCCATCGAGATAACCTTCACCCATTACAGATCGCTCCTTCACCAGCTCAACATAGTCGTGCGTATGAAAACGCTCAATTTGTGCCTGTGTTGCCACATAAGGCCCACGTTCCACGACACACTGATCGAGCCCAAGTTCTCGATATCGATTTACAAACACGTCCATGCGATCAGGACCAAAGGGATGACCTTCACCAAAGCCATACTGCCCAAGTGCTTCTCCGTGATAAACAATAGTTTCAGACATAGTCCCTCGTATTTATCTCTTGCCGTGATTCAGCCATAATTCTCGCCCGTTTAAACGACAGCATAGTTCAGAAATATGGCTCAATACATCTATACGATGAACCGGGTGAGCAAAATTGTTCCACCCAAACGTCAAATTCTCAAAGACATTTCACTATCGTTTTTCCCCGGCGCCAAAATTGGTGTGCTCGGACTAAATGGTGCCGGTAAATCCACACTGCTGCGAATTATGGCGGGTGTTGATACCGAGATTGACGGTGAAGCTCGTCCGATGCCCGGCATCAATGTCGGTTATCTACCGCAGGAACCGCAGCTCAACCCTGAAAAGGATGTGCGCGGTAATGTTGAAGAAGCATTAAGCTCCTTCTCGGATGCGCAAAAACGTCTGGATGAAGTTTATGCGGCCTATGCTGAACCCGATGCCGATTTCGATGCCCTGGCTAAAGAACAGGCTGAACTGGAAAATATTCTACAGGCTGGCGATGGCCATAATCTGGAACGCACTCTGGAAGTCGCTGCCGACGCACTACGCTTACCGGCATGGGATGCAGATGTAACGACACTCTCCGGTGGTGAAAAACGCCGTGTTGCATTGTGTAAGTTGTTACTTTCTAAACCCGACATGCTGTTGCTCGACGAACCAACCAACCATCTAGATGCGGAATCAATTGCCTGGATGGAACGCTTTCTAAAGGAATATAACGGTACCGTGGTTGCCATTACGCACGATCGCTACTTCCTCGACAATGTCGCTGGCTGGATTCTGGAACTGGATCGTGGTCATGGTATTCCCTGGGAAGGCAACTATTCCAGCTGGCTGGAACAGAAAGAAGCCCGCCTGGAAATGGAAGAAAAACAGGCGACTGCTCACCAGAAGACCATTAAACAGGAACTAGAGTGGGTACGCTCGAATGCCAAGGGACGCCATGCCAAGAGCAAGGCACGTCTAAAACGTTTTGATGAACTGAACTCGACCGACTTCCAGAAACGTAATGAAACCAATGAACTGTATATTCCACCTGGCCCACGTCTCGGTAACAGCGTTATTGAAGCCAAAGGCTTAAGTAAACGTTTTGGTGATAAAACACTCATCGACAACCTGGACTTCAATCTCCCTCCTGGCGGAATTGTTGGCATTATCGGTCCAAACGGTGCTGGAAAAACTACACTGTTTCGAATGATTACCGGTCAGGAACAACCTGATGGTGGTGAAATCAATATCGGTGAAACCGTTGATCTGGCTTATGTCGATCAGTCACGAGACTCGCTTAATGGCGACAAAACTGTCTGGGATGAAATCTCGGAAGGCCAGGACATTATACAAATTGGCAATGTCGAAATTCAGTCACGCGCCTATGTCGGTCGTTTTAATTTCAAAAAGTCTGACCAGCAAAAATTCATCAAGGATCTTTCAGGTGGTGAACGCAATCGTGTCCATCTGGCGAAACTACTTCGTTCTGGCGGTAACGTACTACTTCTCGACGAACCAACCAATGATCTTGACGTAGAAACCTTGCGCGCACTCGAAGAGGCTCTTTTAAATTATCCGGGCTGTGCGGTAGTCATCTCACACGATCGCTGGTTTCTTGATCGTATCGCGACACATATCCTGGCATTCGAAGGTGAAAGCGAAGTCGTCTGGTTTGAAGGTAACTATGCCGACTATGAAGCCGATAGGAAACGTCGCTTAGGCGAAGCAGCCGATCAACCCCATCGGATTAAATACAAGCGACTTGACGCCTAGGGCGGTCAAGCCTTCAGGCAAATATTAGGAACAGGATATACGCCACCAGAGTAACGACTGCGGCCTCTGCGATCAGAGAACCAATACCAATCTTTGGTGGATCATGTAACTGCAGTCTTGCGTCTTCTAGGTTCATATTTTACACCACAATGTAATTCACATAGAAACACTATGTGTTATTAATGTATATACAAATATAGTACATCGATATCACAATGTAAATGTTTGTTGCTACAATATGCGTACCGGTTTCCGGTGAGGGGATGTTTGTGGCAAAAGATAAAATTCTGAATATACGTATCGATCCAGAATTGAAGAAACAGGCAAAAAAGATTGCCCAGGATGAGGGACGTTCTCTGTCCAACTGGGTAACCTGGCTTATTAGCCGTGAGCTAAAGCGTCATCGAAAAAATTCTGAGCATAAAGACTAAGCTTTCCAGAGTGCTGATATCGCGGCAATCCCCTGCCCCCCTGCACGCTGCGCTTTATCTACCATATCTCGTTCCATCCCCCCCAGGGCATAAGTTGGGATAATTGCATCGTTTACCATCTGCGCAAACCTGCCCCAACCCAGTGGCTGCTGCCCAGGATGACTCGTTGTTTCAAGCACCGAACCCAATACTGCAAAGTCAGATCCGATATCCGCTGCATGCTTTAACTCTTCCGTACTATGGCAGGAGGCAGCAACTAAAAAATCATCAGCTACCGTCAGTGATTCGGTCTGCATAAGACGATGACTATTCAGATGGACACCATCTGCTCCCAACTCAGCAGCGATCTTGACATCACTATTTAATAAAACACGCGCATCACCTTGATGGCAAATATCGATTACCTGCTTCGCTAAAGATCTAAACTCTCCAGGCGACATTTCGGACTGTCTGAACTGTACAAGCTGGATACCTGGCTGAAGTGAGTGTTTCAGTTGATCAATAAAATTAGAATCGTCTCCATTCAGATTCGGTGTGATCAAATAGTGCTCTGGTAACTGACATGCCTTGACGATAGGCGCATTAGCCTCCGGAAATTGATACTCATTTAATTCATTTTGAGAAACTGAACGAATCAGCTGACCTTCTCGGCCATGTAACTCCCCTCGCCATTGCTCAACGAGCCATACATCGAGCAATACCGACTTTTCAGGATAGTGATGAGGAATTTGAATCAATGGCCGATATCTTTGAGGCGTAATACCCAGCTCTTCCTCTAGTTCTCTAACCAGAGCTTTCTCTACAGGCTCATCTTTCTCTACCTTACCGCCGGGAAATTCCCATAACCCGCCCTTATGAACATGATCAGGACGTTTCGCCAGCACAATCTGACCATCGTCATATATCACTGCGGCAACTACATGAATGAGATTCGTCGACATGGCCGCGATACTATCATTTGTCCCGCGATAACGAATCCCAGATACGATTAATACATATCAAGTCATCTGAATTTACAACTGCCCCCGACCTCCTATAATGAGGAGGTAAACTATAAATCGGAGAAAAGCATGACCCAAATTAAAAAAACACTGGTTGTCTGCGCGATTGCATTGATGAGCAGCATGGCAATTGTCAGCAGCGCATCAGCCTGGTGGAGCAGCGGCCCATGGAGCAATAACAGCTGGGGTGGTAATAACTGGACCCCCTGGAATAGTAACGGCTACAACAACGGCTGGGGTGGCGGCAACAATAACTGGATGCCATGGAACGGTAATAATAGCTGGGGCGGCGGTAATAATAACTGGATGCCATGGAACGGTAATAACTGGATGCCATGGAACGGTAATAATAGCTGGGGCGGCGGCAACAATAACTGGATGCCATGGAACGGAAATAATAACTGGGGTCCATGGAATAACGGCTACAACAACGGCATGGGTGGCAACTGGGGAACCGGCGCACAGCAATGGTCTGCAGGTGACGGGCGTAATGCTCCACAGGCAGCTCCTGAGCAAGCGACACCAGAACAGGTACCAGCTCCACAAGCAAAGTAATTTACTATGCTTCATAAAAAAGCCCGCATCTGCGGGCTTTTTTATTACTCTACAAAGACTCTCGCATTCCTGAACAATCGCATCCATGCACCATCTTCCTGCCAGTCATCCGGATGCCAGCTAAACTGACTGCAGCGAAACACACGTTCTGGATGTGGCATCATTATCGTGAATCGACCATCTGGTGTAGTTACACCTGTAATGCCTTCCACTGATCCATTCGGGTTACGTGGATAACGTGTCTCTATATTATTCTCAGCGTCGACATAGCGTAATACGATCTGCTTGTTTTCATTGAGTGCTTTCAGCTGGTCTTCTGAATCAAAGACC
>CALODD010000104.1:0-22357 GCA_942491945.1 uncultured Gammaproteobacteria bacterium
TTAGCGATAGCCAAACGGTTTTCGCCTCGTCTTGCCAGTTTTATATTTGGAAAATTAACTGAATTAGAAATATTGCCATTCTGTAAAAAATCTTTTAGTTGTTCTGCAATCATAATCGCACAGTTATCTTCAGCTTCAACAGTTGAAGCGCCAAGATGTGGAAGTGTAATAACATTATCATTACCCTGTAGTTCAACCGTGGGGAAATCACAGACATAAGCACTGATTTTGTTTGCATTTATAGCTGCAAGCACATCTGTGTCATTAACAATACCATCTCGTGCAAAATTCAGAATAACGGCTCCTTGTTTCATATTAGCCAAAGATTCTGCATTCAACATATTTCTAGTTGCATCAATTAACGGTACATGAAACGAAATAAAGTCAGCCTCAGCGAACAATTCTTCAGCTGTATCCATTTTTTTAACATTCGCTGATAGTTGCCATGCATGTTGTACAGTAATACCTGGATCGAAACCAATAACCTTCATACCTAGCGCATCTGCTGCATTTGCAACTTGTGCACCTATGGCACCCAGACCTATAACGCCTAAGGTTCTTCCAGGTAATTCGTATCCTGCAAATTTTTTCTTACCTGCCTCAACTGCCTTCGATACTTCTTCATCTGATCCAGATAACTCAGTAGTATATTTCCATGCCGGAATAAGATGACGACATGCCATCAACATGCCTGCAATCACCAGTTCTTTAACCGCGTTAGCATTTGCACCTGGCGCATTAAAAACAACCACACCTCGCTCTGACATTTTATCTACAGGTATATTATTAACACCTGCTCCTGCACGGCCAATTGCCTTGACTGAGTTAGCAACTGGAACATCGTGAAGTTTAAATGAACGCAACATGATGCCATCAGGTTCACTTACATCTTCTCCAACCTGATAATTTTCTCTGGTTAATCTTTCTAAGCCTAGTGGCGATATTGCGTTATATGTTTTTATAGTGAACATTTATATTTCCTGACCTGTGGTATAACAAGTATATTACTTGCTTAGCACTATTGTTCTTTGCTACAGATACTCTGTAGATATATTAATATGAGGTGCTGAGGGTTCTCAAGTGTCAGCCACATACACAATATATATCATGCATGTATTAGCCGTTATTTTTCTCAAAGGTTTGCATAAATTCCACAAGCATATCTACACCTGCTTCAGGCATGGCGTTGTAAATACTTGCGCGCATACCACCAACTGAACGATGCCCTTTTAATGTATGCAGGCCTGCTTCTGCTGCCTGCTTAATAAATAGACTGTCTAACTCTGCGTCGGCAAGAATGAAAGGCACATTCATTAATGAACGGCATTCAATATCAACAGGATTTGAGTAAAAATCAGAAGCATCAATTGCTGCATACAATTTTCCTGCTTTACGTCGATTGGTTTCTTCCATCACCGACATACCACCCTGATCTTTTAGCCATTCAAATACCAGACCTGCCAGATACCAGCTATAAGTCGCTGGCGTGTTATACATGGAATCATTGTCTGCGTGTGTTTTGTAATCCAGCATCACAGGCATTCCTTCAATTGGATTACCCATTAAATCTTCACGTACAATCACAATTGTTAAACCCGCAGGGCCAATATTTTTTTGTGCTCCTGCATAGATAACACCAAACTTACTCACATCAATTTCACGAGAGAGAATGGTCGATGACATATCTGCTACCAACGGAACATCTACCTCTGGAATAAATGGAAACTCTACACCGACAATGGTCTCATTGGGCGTGTAATGCAGATAAGCTGCATCATTACTAAGTGACCAGTCTGATTGTGCGGGTACAGTTGTGAATTTACTATCTACAGAACTTGCAGCAACATTTATGTCGCCATAACGCTTTGCTTCATCAATGGCTTTTTTACCCCATTGACCAGTAAGAATATAATCCGCCTTACGGTTATTACCCATAAGGTTGATAGGTACTGCTGCAAACTGTGAGCTAGCACCGCCCTGTAAAAACAATACCTTGTAATTAGCAGGAATGCTCATCACTTCACGCAAATCGGCTTCTGCTTTTTCCGCAATTGAAATGTAATCTTTACCGCGGTGAGACATCTCCATAACAGACATGCCACTGCCATGCCAGTCTAGCATTTCCTGCTGCGCTTTAAGTAAAACAGCCTCAGGTAGCATTGCTGGTCCTGCACTAAAGTTAAACACTCTGCTCATTGCCCCACCTTATAAATATTTATGTATTGTTATAAATATAATCGCTTTATTCTTCTGCTGTTTCTTCAGCGTCAGCTAGAAACTCAATGCGTTCAATTTCTACCAGTTTCTCACCTTCCACCAGTCGAATTAGTCGAACACCTTGTGTATTACGCCCCATGACTCGAACATCTTCAACACTGGTTCGAATTAATGTTCCACCATTTGAGATCATCATGAACTCATCTTGATCTGTAACCTGAACAGCACCAACAACTGCACCGTTTCTGTCAGAACTCTGAATAGAAATAACGCCCTGACCACCACGACCCTTGGTTGGGTAATCTGATGATGCAGTACGCTTGCCATAACCATTTTCTGTCGCGGTTAAAATTGAAGCGTTTTCATCAACCACAATAAGGCTAATCACTTTCTGGCCTTCTGCCATCTTGATTCCACGAACACCTGCAGCTGTTCTTCCCATTGCGCGAACATTGGCCTCATTAAATCGAATTGCCTTACCGGAACTCGCCATGAGCATAATATCCTGACTGCCATCGGTCAGTGCCACATCAACTAGCGTATCCTCACCGCGTAAATCAAGTGCAATGATGCCTCCGGCTCTCTGGTTAGAGAATGCAGTTAATGGCGTCTTCTTCACCGTTCCAGTGCTGGTTGCCATAAATATAAAGTGTTTTTCATCATATTCACGAATGGGCAGAACCGCATTAATACGCTCGCCCGCTTCTAATGGCAACAGATTAACCAGTGGCTTGCCACGTGAGCCACGGCTCGCCTGTGGCAATTGATACACTTTAATCCAGTAGGCTTTACCTCGGCTTGAGAAACATAACAAAGTGTCATGCGTATTCGCGATAAACAGTTTATCTATGAAGTCTTCCTGCTTCATATTAGTTGCGGACTTGCCACGACCACCACGTTTCTGTGTTGAATATTCAGTCAGCGGTTGTGATTTGGCATAGCCTTCATGAGAGAAGGTAACTAGCATATCTTCTTCAGTAATTAGATCTTCCATGCTGAGATCTAGCTGTGCTTCGATAATTTCTGAACGACGCTCATCACCGAAGTCTTCCTTAATCTGTTCGAGCTCTTCACGGATCACTTCAAGCAATCGGTCAGGGCTAGACAGTATCTCAATTAACCCTTTAATAATATCCAATATATCTTTGAATTCATTGAGTATTTTATCTTGTTCAAGACCAGTTAATCGATGCAGTCTCAATTCAAGAATCGCCTGAGCCTGTGCTTCAGATAAATAATATCCATCTTCAAGTAAGCCAAAATTATCTTTCAGAAACTCTGGACGTGAGGCTGCAGCACCCGAACGACTCAGCATATCTGACACCATACCTGGCTGCCATGCGCGAGAAATCAGGCCTTCTTTTGCTTCAGCAGAATTCTTCGAATTCTTAATCAGCTCTATCACTTCATCGATATTAGCCAGAGCAATAGCCAGACCTTCCAAAACATGTGCTCGTTCACGTGCTTTGCGTAACTCATAGATAGTACGACGGGTGACCACTTCGCGACGATGACGAACAAAGGCTTCGAGAATTTCCTTAAGGTTAAGTAGTTTTGGCTGACCATCAACCAGCGCCACCATATTGATACCAAACACAGTCTGTAAAGAGGTCTGCTTAAACAGATTATTAAGAATAACCTCAGCCACATCCCCACGCCGCACTTCAATTACAACGCGGATATCACTGGTCGATTCGTCGCGAATCTCTGTAATGCCTTCTATTTTCTTTTCTTTAACCAGCTCAGCAATTCGCTCAATTAACCGAGCCTTGTTAACCTGATATGGCAGCTCAAGGACAATAATGCGCTGTCTACCGTTATCATCTGTTTCTATCGCTGTGCGTGCTCGCATATGCATACGACCACGACCGGTTCGATAGGCTTCACGAATTCCATTAGTGCCATTAATGATTGCTGCTGTAGGCAGATCAGGCGCAGGGATGTAATCCATTAGGCTCTGTATATCCATCTCAGGATTTTCAATCAAGGCAATACAGGCGTTAATCACTTCATTGATATTATGAGGAGGAATATTAGTCGCCATGCCGACAGCAATACCGGCAGAACCATTTACCAGCAGGGTTGGAATGCGCGTTGGCATAACCGTAGGCTCGCTTTCGGAACCATCGTAGTTATCAGCGAAATCAACGGTTTCCTTATCAAGATCCGCCAGTATCTGATGCGCAATCTTGTCCATACGAACTTCGGTGTAACGCATAGCTGCAGGTGAGTCACCATCAACCGAACCAAAGTTACCCTGTCCATCAACCAGCATATAACGCATTGAAAAAGGCTGAGCCATACGAACAATCGTGTCATAAACAGCCGTATCACCATGTGGATGATATTTACCGATTACGTCACCGACGACACGCGCAGATTTTTTATAAGGTTTGTTCCAGTCATTACTTAACTCATTCATCGCGTAAAGCACACGGCGGTGAACGGGTTTAAGACCATCTCGTACATCTGGGAGAGCCCTGCCAACGATAACGCTCATGGCGTAATCGAGATAGGACTGGCGCATTTCATCTTCTAAATTGACAGGTGATATTTCTTTGGCAAATTCAGCCATAAGCTCTTTTTTTCCGTTGATTTTGCTGTTTTTATTACAGGCTTTAAGGCAAGTGCTTTTATACAGCTATAAAAGGCGAAATTCTACCATAAATCAGTGACTAACGGTAATCTGAATAGTGGATTAATAGAGGCGAAAACTGGTTAAATTTTGATCAATCCAGAATTGCAGTGGAAGGGCATTGTGTCGATATTTGTGACTTCTCGAAGCCATGCTGTTGTCGCAGACAGTATTTGAGCCATTTGGAGAGAAAACGATTTAGCTGCCACTTTTGACGCAATGCATCAGATGGCAGATTATCAAGTACCAGTTTTCCATGATGAAGCTTTCCGGACATGACTTCTGCAAGACCTGCATCATGATAAATTCGAATTTTTAAATTCGGCTCCATACGTAGATTATCATCATCATTGAAACAATAACTAAGCAATAAAGTCGTTGTAAAACGACTTCTCTCAATAATCTTCAAATACAGGTCGAGATGGCCTTCTGATGTTGACAAACTACTGCTTTCTATAGACTCAATATGGGGAATTAACTTTTTAAGTTTAATGAAATTGTCTTCATACATATCCATCAAACTAACAAAATCGACTGGCAACACATCTTCACATCCATAACGGCCTGTATTGCGGATTAAAGACTGAAGGTTATTCTGGTATTCATTGAAGTTCATGTTGTGATTGTAGCATGCGAAGCGTCAGCACGAGCCTCAACTTTCAAGCGAACTCGTAAACGACGAAAATCTTCCTTATTGATATTATCTTTTACAATCGTTACCGTAAATTTACGTCCATCATTCGACTTAAAATTTAAAATCGTTAACCATGGTGTAATCAAAGAATCCGTCGACAACCTGACCTGATAAGTCGTTAGCTGATGCCTGAGCAGCCATTGACCATCCGGCTTCCATTGCAATTCAGTCTGTATATTACGCCGCATTGCAATATATAGAAAATATCCAAAAAATGTGAATAATAAAATTTTATAAGGAAAAAAATCAATATCTAGCAAGAATATAGATAATGAAGCAAGCGAAGTAATGAATAAAACTACTTTTAGAATGAGTTGAGAGGGGTAAACTCTAAGCAGTAACTGACTGGCGTATTGTCTGGACAAGAGCGGAAACTTTAGTGTCTGAAGATAATTGATAACCTAATAATAAATCAAATAACAACTGGTCCGGATAATCTAGAAACTGATCAAATACAATTTTCTGTTCATCAGTTGTAGCTTCGTATTCATTATCAAGATACTGATTAAGTAAAATATCCAGCTCAAGCATGCCGCGTCGACAACGCCAACGCAAACTCGAATCAACCTGATCAGGCATTCTGGTTTGAGTAACCGACATATCTATACCGATTTTTTAACCATCATTTTTTTAATCTCACCAATCGCTTTGGTTGGATTAAGCCCTTTTGGACAAACCTGTACACAATTCATAATACTGTGACAGCGAAACATTTTGAACGGATCATCTAATGCCTGTAAGCGCTTATCAGTTTGCTGATCACGCGAATCATTTATAAAACGTGCTGCCTGTAACAGTGCGGCTGGCCCGAGGAATTTTTCTGGATTCCACCAGAATGATGGACAGGATGTTGTGCAACATCCACAAAGTATACATTCGTACAATCCATCCAGTTTATCGCGTTGTGCCGGCGTCTGTTTTAATTCAACTTCAGGTAGTGGATCTTTAACTGTAAGAAACGGCTCAACTTCTCTGTACTGTTTATAAAACTGATCCATATCAACAATCAGGTCCCGTATAACAGGCAAACGTGGCATCGGGCGAATTTCTACCGGTTCTTTTAAACTGGTTAGTGGTGTTATACAGGCAAGTCCATTTGTGCCATTAATATTCATACCGTCTGAGCCACAGACACCTTCACGACACGACCTTCTTAAGCCCAGGGTTGGATCCTGCTCCTTAATAAGTAAGAGCGCATCCAGCAACATCATTTCTGATGTTACCTCCTGCAGTTCATAGTCCTGCATATAAGGCTCTTTATCTGTATCCGGATTATATCGATAAATGCGAAATCGCATAGCTACACCTTGATTAAATTAATACACACGTGCTTTTGGGGGAAAACTTGCAACAGACATTGGCTTCGTCCGTACCGGCTTGTAATCCAGTTTATGAGCTTCTTTTGAATACAGGGTATGTTTCATCCAGTTAATATCATCACGCTCAGTGTGATCAACACGTGAATGAGCACCACGACTTTCATGTCTTGCAGCTGCTGAATACACCGTTGCTAATGCGACATCAATCAGGTTTTCAAGTTCCAGTGCTTCAACACGGGCTGTATTAAAGGTTACTGAGGCATCTTTAATTTTTGACTGTTTAAAACGTTCTGCAATTGCAGTTACTTCTTTAATGCCATTATCAAGCACATCCTGTGTTCTAAATACTCCACAATTATCTTCCATTGCTTTCTGTAAATCGCGACGAATACTTTCAATTGATTCACCATCACCTGTATCATCCCAGCGATGCAATCGATCATAGGCCTGTTGAACACTGTCTTCATTCAATGCACGGTGAAAGCGATTTTCTTTTAGATACTCAATGATGTGATTTGCAGCTGAACGACCAAATACAAGTATATCCAGCAAAGAGTTTCCACCCAGTCGATTAGCACCATGTACAGAAACACAGGCACACTCGCCGGCTGCATATAAACCTGCGACAGGTTCTTCTGGTGTATCTTTAATAGGAATCACTACCTGACCCTGACGGTTTGTAGGAATACCGCCCATACTGTAATGAGCTGTTGGGTAGATCGGTATCGCCTGCTTAGCTGGATCTTTACCTAAAAATGTAATACAGGTTTGACGAATACCGGGGAGTCTTGCCTGTAAAACATCCTCTGGTAAATGATCGAGCTTTAACATCACATGATCTTTATTTGGACCACAACCTCGACCTTCTTTTACTTCAGTATAAATAGAACGACTGACGACATCACGTGACGCAAGATCTTTGGCAGTAGGAGCATAGCGTTCCATAAAACGCTCACCCTGAGCATTCACAAGATAACCACCTTCACCACGTGCGCCCTCTGTAATCAGCATGCCACGACCTGCAATGCCGGTAGGATGAAATTGAACAAATTCCATATCCTGTAATGGCACACCGGCACGCAAAGCCATACCCATACCATCACCTGTATTAATTAATGCATTCGTAGTGGTTCGGAATAACTGTCCTGCCCCACCCGTTGCAAGCAATGTTGTCTTAGCTTCGATAATAAGCTCTTCACCGGTATGAATATCAAACACAAAGGCACCCAGTACATTACCATCATCATCTTTTAGTAGATCAACAGCGAAGTACTCATCAAAGAAATGGGTCTTAGCTCGAATATTTTGCTGATACAAACTGTGTAAAATTGCATGCCCGGTTCTGTCTGCAGCAGCGCAGGTTCGTGCGGCCTGCTCACCACCAAAGTTCTGCGATTGACCACCAAATGGACGTTGATAAATTTTGCCGTTATCAAGACGTGAAAATGGCACACCAAAATGTTCCATTTCATACACCGCTTTCGGCGCAGCTCTGCACATATATTCAATGGCATCCTGATCACCGAGATAATCACTGCCTTTGACTGTATCAAACATGTGCCAGTGCCAGTTGTCTGGTAAAACATTAGCCAGAGCAGCATTCATCCCACCCTGTGCTGCAACTGTATGCGAACGTGTTGGAAACACTTTTGAGACAACCGCTACTGAAGCTTCAGCCTCTGCCAGTTGTAAGGCACCACGCAAACCACCACCACCTGCACCAATGATTAGCGCATCAAAACGTCTTCTTGGAATCGAATCTATACTCATTGAATTGCAACCATAAATAATGCTTTTAAACCCCACAGTCCGCTGCCTAATAACACACAGGCAACACCGGTTAATACGACCATACGCCCCACAACGTTCGGCACATAATCCAGAACAATATCTCGCACACCAATCCAGGCATGCCATAACACTGCCAGCAGAAATAATCCAAGAGCAATATTGTTATACGGCAACGCTACCCATGCAGACCAGTCTGATTCATTAACGGGGCTGGAAAACAAAACTAGAAAGCTAAAATAGAGGATATACAAGGCAATATAAACAGCTGTAATACGCTGTATTATCCAGGGACGTAAACCCTGCAAACCTGGCGCGCTCATAAATATAACCTCACAGCTATCACCAACAGGACAATAGCTTCAAGTGCGAACACACTCCAGGACAGAAAAATTGCCTGCTGCTTTTCAAGTCCTATTTCGAAATCCATTAATAAGTAACGAATGCCTGCAAAGAAATGGTGAATAATTGACCAAAGTAAAATTAGGCTGATAAGCTGTATCAAGGGATATTGCAGAATTTCAACCGACTGCCTGAAGCCTTGTTCACCCTGTAGTGAAATATCCAGCAGATAAACCGTAAACGGTATTGCTAGAAACATTAGTAAACCGCTAATACGATGTAATATTGATACAAACCCTGTCACGGGTAGATGTATTTTAATCAGATTGAGAAAAAAGGGCCTGTTATCAGAAACCGACATTATTCATTTTCCCTTCGTGTTTGTTACTATATGTTTACAATTGTAGTGGATTAAATCAGATCTGCAGACCTAATCCTATCAAAACCCATAAGATATGTATGCTAACACTTATGCCCGTTCTCGCTTATTATAATGAAGATCAAGCGTATAACTTTTTTAGCAGGTAACCCCATGAATCCACAGTGGCAAGAATTTTTACAAAATAGCGGTGCCGAAATAGAAAACAATCAGGTCACGAGTTTTGGAAACCCGATACGTGAACAACGCATGGTACATACCGGCCTAATCATATGTGACCTCAGTCATCAGGGCCTGATCTCCGTCGAAGGTGATGACGCCGCTGATTTTTTACAAGGCCAGCTCACTAATGATATTCGTAATGTCAGTGAACAACACAGCCAGTTAAGTGCTTACTGTACTCATAAGGGGCGAATGCTGGCAAACTTTCGTATTTTCAAGCGTGGTGACGCTTTCTTCCTACGATTACCTTTAAGTGTATTAGAAACAGCCATTAAACGTATCAGCATGTTCGTATTAATGTCGAAGGTCATTATTAAAGACAGCAGCCTGAACCTGATAAAAATAGGTGTGTCAGGACCCAAAGCCAATGTACATCTTAATGAGATTCTAGGTAATACACCGCAGGAGGTAGATGGCACTATCCAGGCAAATGGACTCACTGTCATCATGTGTGCAGGTCCTCATCCTCGCTATGAAATTATTGGTGAATTTGATGATGTTAAAAAAATCTGGCAACAGCTTGATGTACATGCAGGTCCCGTAGGAGCAGGTCCATGGGAATCATTAGATATACAGGCTGGTATTCCGACGATATACCCGGAAACCAGCGAAGCCTTTGTGCCACAAATGACGAACATGCAGGTTATTAATGGTGTTAGCTTTAAAAAAGGCTGCTATACCGGGCAGGAAGTCGTTGCACGTATGCAATATCTCGGCACACTTAAACGACGCATGTTCAAAATACAGGTAAACAGTGATACCCCAGTATCACCAGGCGACAAGTTATTTAGTGCCGATTCATCTTCGGGTCAGGGTACGGGACAAATTGTCAGTGCTCAGATTAGTCCAGATGGTGGCTACTCTGCATTGGCAGTCATTAATATATCTGATGCAGAAAGCGGCGCACTAAAATTGCATGATAGCTCTGGACCCGATATTTTAATTGAATCATTGCCTTATAGTACAGAAGTAAAAGCCTGATCTAAACACTCTCTCAGCCACCGGGGTGGCTGAGAAGTAAACAGATTATATTCTCTGTAATGCATATCTTCCCTACTTTTTTATCTGTCTATTAACTACACTTCATAAAAACGAGATCAACCAAAACATAAGAACTCATGAGCCAACTCGCTGAGAAAATCTATCTACACATCTGTAGCAGTGTTGAAACTGATCAAATTAAGCTTCCAACATTACCTGAAGTTGCCTTAAAAATACGCACCGCTGTCGAAAAAGAAACACACTCTGCAGAAGACATTGCTAATCTGCTCGCACAAGACCCTGCATTATCAGCGCGACTGTTACAACTAGCGAATAGCCCACTCTATAGAGCGCGCACAGAAATCAATAACCTGCAAATGGCGATTACAAGACTGGGTATCCGCATTGTCAAAGATCTTGTGATAATGCTCGCTATTAAACAGGCCTTCAAGACAACCAACAAACAACTCGATGAAGAGTTTAGAAAAATATGGCTCACCAGTATAGATGTTGCCGCAGTGTGTCGTGTCCTAGCACAAACGCAGGAAACGCTTGATAATGAA
This sequence comes from uncultured Gammaproteobacteria bacterium, assembly GCA_942491945.1. GTDB lineage: Bacteria > Pseudomonadota > Gammaproteobacteria > JAJDYQ01 > JAJDYQ01 > JAJDYQ01. The sequence goes on from CALODD010000104.1 coordinate 11,141, forward strand.
CAGGCCGTACTTGCCGGTTTAATTCACAACATAGGTATGTTACCTGTAATTGAACTGGCCAATAAACAACCCGAATTATTCATTGGCACGGAATCACTGACTGAAATTACACATGAAATACAGGCTAGACTGGGTGACAAAATACTACGCTTCTGGAATTTCCCCGAGTCACTTATACGTGTGGCGGGAGAATGGAACCAGTTCAGCCGTGATCATACCGATAATGCTGATTATCTTGATATTGTACAGGCCGCGATACTCCATACACCTCACGCACCAGAAGATGTTCCAACAGATTGGTCACAAATACCCGCTATTATGAAACTGGGCCTTGATCCAGCGATTCACAGGTTTAGCGACGAGATACAATGCCGGCTTGAGGAAACTCGTGACAGCCTGCTACAACTGTAAAAAAGATAATAAGCGAACTATGAAACATATACAGGAAAAAATTGACGACTTTCTCGATCTGGTTAAAGATGCTGTAGCTACTGAGAAGCTCCTCCTGCCGTCGCTACCAGATGTTGCTCTTAAGATAAAAGAAGCTTGCGAACAGGAAGATACATCTGCTGAAACAATTGCAGAAGTCATATATCAGGACCCCGCCATGTCGGTTCGTCTACTACAGGTTGCTAACAGTTCTCTCTATCGAACGCGAAACAGCGCAGAAAATGTACAGGCAGCCATCACCAAGCTCGGCTTACGACTGGTTCGAGATCTAATCATGAGCCTGTCTATGAAGCAACTCTACCATGCAAGCAGTGATCTGATTGCTGAGCGATTTAGAGAATTATGGCTCGCCAGTACAAAAACGGCGGCTATTTCCAGACTTCTGGCAATGAATATTAAGCACCTGGATCCAGAACAGGCCATGCTCGCAGGCTTAATACACAATATCGGTGCTTTACCGATCGTACTCATGGCCGAAGATGACGATGACCTTTTTGACGATCCAGAAGCACTTAATAACATTCTGTTTAAAATGCAGGGAGAAGTCGGTGCCTATATATTCGAAAAATGGCACTTTCCTGAATATATGTCTAATGTAGCTCGTGAGTGTTACCACTTTAGACGCACCCATGACGGGTCAGCAGATTATGTTGATGTTGTGCAGGTCGCGCTTATTCAGGGCAGTATTTATACTGGCCTTGAATGCCCTGAAGACTGGTCTTCCATAGCTGCCTTTAATCAACTAGATATCGATACAGATACGCATATGCTTGATATTGAGGAAAACCGAATAATATTTGATGAAACTGACTCACTATTCAAATAACCCTCTATACTCAGCTTTAACTAACTAATTTAAATCATAATAATACTTAGAAGACGAACCAATATGACAGAGAAAGCCGAACAGTTTTTTAATGAACTTAAGTCTGCTGTAGAATCAGATCAACTCGTTCTCCCAACGCTGCCCGAGGTCGCTTTTAAAATTCGTGAAGCTGTAGAGAGTGAAAACACGTCGGCGCAGCAAGTTGCGGAAATTATGACACAGGATGCCTCGCTTTCAGCTCGTCTGATACAGGTATCTAATAGTCCACTTTATCGTTCTCGCACACCTATTGAAGACCTGCAAATGGCAGTGACACGCCTTGGTATTCGCATGGTAAGAGACCTTGTCGTCAGCCTCGCGATGAAGCAGATTTATCAGGCAACATCTGATGTTCTGGATGAACACTTCCGCCGCAGCTGGAACGCATCGGTTGAAGTTGCGGCCATTAGCCGTATGCTCGCCACAACCGTTCCCGGTATAAACCCCGAACAAGCCCTGCTAGCCGGCCTTATACATAACATCGGTGCTTTACCTATTCTTGTTATGGCTGAAGATGACAATGATCTGTTTAATGATTCTGACGCCTTAAGCCAGGTAATCAAAGAGCTTCAGGGGCGCGTCGGCGTACTCATTCTGGAAACATGGAACTTTGGTGAAGCCATGACTGAAGTCGTGAAAGAAGCCTACAATTTCAGTTATGACCATGAAGGTGGCACTAATCTGGTAGATCTTGTACAAGTTGCCTTACTTCAGGGTGGCCATGTTGATGAAGATATAGACTGGTCCACTGTACCGGCCTTTGCCAAGATGGGTATGGATACTGAAGTAAATGTCGTTGAAATCGAAGAAAATCAGGAAATCATCGAGAACACTAAACAGTCACTTATGGCTTAATTAAAACATTAGCAATCAACTAATTAAGAATATTCTATTATATATGCATATGTATATGCGTATAATGTCCGCTTTTAGTATGGACACCTAATATATTAGAGAAACTTATGAATAAAATAATCACCCTAAAGTCTACTCGCCTGTTGCGCATTTTCACCGGTAGCCAATGCCACAAATGGATACCAACTCACCGGTATTGGTGCCTATCAGAAAAGCCTGGGCGGTACGGTCACTGCGAAGGCTGGTTCAGCAATGTCCGCCATTAGTAACCCTGCCGGCATGGCACGAGTTGGTAAGCGAGCTGGCCATATTGGATAGTCGGTACTGTTTCTTGGGTATTGTTGCACGGGGCCACGTTGTTCCGAGGGCACTTTGTTGTGTGAGGGCACGTTGTCCTGCGGGAACTGTTGTCGAGCCAGGGCACATCGACGGGCGAGGAGCATTCAAAACCCGTGCGAAACGGCAGGACACCCACGATTTCCCGTGGGACTGCACATCGCCATTCGCCGACTTCACCGTTCATAAATCCGGTGGAACACAAAAGTTCTGTGATGCACAACATACTGCTCCTCAGTGCGCAAACGTATTTTAGCGAGAGTTATTTACTGATCAATAGATCCTTAATAAATATCAGCAGGACGGTGCGAATTGCTGATGAAATATCTCCCCAAGGATGCAGCACGACCCGTAAAGCAACTCGATGGGCCCGAGATGGCCGCCACCCCCGCTCCACTCCAAACCAATTGACGCCAGTCTGCATAAGTTGGCAGTCGACGTGTTTCAAGATGGGATCGAGGTCCTGAGATGCCAAATCGGCAGCGAGTATCCGTCGGCATTTCCCGGGTCTCGCAGCGTCGATCAGCAGGCAGTCACGCAATCGCACAACTCGTGCCACGCGGCAGAACGCGTACCTTGTTCCCGTACTTGGTACAAATACAGGAGCAACCGCATGTTTCCGCATCTTGGCCGTGCTTCGGCCATGCTTTACCTTAGCACAGCGCTGAGTTCCCGTTACCAGGTCTGGCCCAGCAAGTGCTCGTCGAGGCGGAGAGTTTCGGAAGACCGGCGGCTGGAAGCTGGATACTCAGTTCATCGATGCGATGGGTTCGCCCTACCTGCTGGCTCACGGGCTGGGGCGTCCAGTGGACGATGCCGTCACCACGGTCAAATTCCCGGAGACCGGCACGTATCACGTCTTTGTGCGCACCAAAGACTGGGTCGCTCGCTGGAACGCAACAGGTCAGCCGGGCCGGTTTCAATTGCTGATTGACGACAAGCCGTTGCAGGAAACCTTTGGTACTCGGGGAGCCGAGTGGTTCTGGCACGATGGCGGCACGGTCGAGATTAATTCGACAAAGACAGTGAAGCTCTCGCGTTGCACGATCTGACCGGTTTTGACGGTCGCTGCGATGCCATTTTCTTCACCAAACGATCCGACGAAATTCCGCCGCCGAACGAGTCGGGCATTCTGTCGCTGGCGACGGACGCATTGCTGGGTCTGGCTGAGCGAACCGACGGACAAAACGGGCCGTACGACCTGGTCGTGATCGGCGGCGGCTACGCGGGCATGGGCGCTGCGATTTCAGGGGCTCGGATGGGCTGTCGAGTGGCGTTGATTCAGAACCGGCCGGTCCTGGGCGGCAACGGTTCCAGCGAAGTTCGCGTGTGGGCAATGGGCCACATTCGCCGCGGCAAGTTTCCGCGCATCGGCGAGATCATCGAAGAGTTTGCCGACCACGCCGACCAAGTCGCCCGGGACACTACGAGGAATTCGGCGACGAGTTGAAAGGAGCAGATCGTGCGTGCCGAAGACGAACATCGACCTGTTTCTGAATCATCATGCCTACCCGGTCGAGATGGACGGCAATCGGATCGCGGCGGTCGACGCCTTCGACACGCGAACCAGCGAGCACAAATCGTTTCACGGGCAAGCTGTTCGCCGACTGCACCGGGCACGGCACGATCGGATTTCTTGCCGGTGCCGACTGGGACATGACTCCCGAAGGACGCATGGGCATGAGCAACATGTGGGCTTGGGGCGAAGGCAAGGAGACCGCCGAATTCCCCAAAACGCCGTGGGCCTTGGATCTGGAAATGAAGGATTTTCCCTACCCGCGAGATCATCATGGCCAATGGTTCTGGGAAAGCGGTTTCGACAAGGACCCGATCGGCGATGCGGAAGCGATCCGCGACTGGAATCTGCGAGCCGTCTACGGTGCCTTCAACGCGATGAAGAACCGTGATGGTGCCGAGAAGCACCCGAACGCGCGGCTGACCTGGATCGCCTATATCGGTGGGCCGCGCGAGTCGCGGCGGCTGATGGGCGACGTGTGCTGACCCAGGAAGACATCGTGGCCAAACGGATTTCCCGACGGCTGCGTGCCCAGCACCTGGTCGATCGACCTGCACTATCCCAAGAAGCAATACGCCGAAAAAGTTTCCCGACAATCCGTTCATCTCCATAGCGGTGCACGATCGCAGGGCGTCGATCGCCTACGGTTATCCGGTGCCCTACCGCTGTTTCTACTCGCGCAACATCGACAACCTGTTCATGGCCGGACGCTGCATCAGCGTGACGCACGAGGCGCTGGGAACGATGCGCGTGATGAAGACCTGCGGGCATGATGGGAGGTTGTGGGCAAGGCGGCGTCGATTTGCGCGCCGAGAACTGCGATCCGCGCGGGGTCTACGACAGCCACCTCGAGGAGCTTCTGAAAATGTTAGAGCTGCCGGGGAAGGCGCGCCGAGCGTCGGTCGATGCCGAGTTTGAAATCCCGGCGGACGCGTTGAAGCTGGCAGGGCCGCGCGGCCCGATGTCCGGGATCGACCCTTCGAGCTTGCCGGGGAAGGTGGTCGATGACCCGCAGGCGGAAAAGATCGGCAAGTGGACAGCCGGGCAGGGGTTGCCCAATTATTTCGGCTATGGCTACCTCTACTCGGGCGGTGAGGACGCCGAGGCGAAGTTTGTCGCGAAGGCGGCGAAGTCGGGCAGACATGAGCTGCGGATGGCTTACGGGGCGCACGAGAACCGTGGAGCGTCGGTACCGGTGACGGTATCGGTCGGGGGCACAGTGGTGCGGCAGTTGAAGATCGACATGCGCCAGGCTCCACCGCTCGAAGCCTGGGTTGATCTCCCTTGGATAGCTTCGATGTGGAGGCTGGCGATGAGATTGCCGTCAAGGTTTCGGCGCGCGGATGCGGGCGGTCTTGGCGCATGCGGATGCGGTGCAGTTCCTTCCCGTCGAGTAGTGATGTTTGGCGGTGCGCGTGCGTGGTGGTTGCGGATCTATCGCGGCGCGATCTTGGCCGGCATGCGTGCTGATGATCCACCGCGGGGCGTCATCGTATTGATCCATCAGCAGCATCCGGTTGCTGCGATGAGGGTCTCGCCCGAAGCGGTGCGTGCGCATTTTCCCTTCGGCAGCTGGACGATGTGCGTGCGCTGTATCCGTGGAGGAGCACGCTGCGCATTTTGATCCGGTCCACGGCGACGAACCGTTGAGGACATGAGGTTGGGGTTCGTGGTCGCGACGTCGCCGGACAGCGATGACATCATCGGCTACTCGGGACCGAACGAACGTGCTGGTCGCCTTCGATGCCGATAATCGGGTCAACGTCTTAGGGTTCTCGCTGCTGAGCAGCGGGGACACCGAAGAACATGTGGCCGAGGTTCGACTGGCCGTCCAACGTTTCATGGGTGCCTTCGATGGGAAGAGCTGGGCATGAGGTGCAGGCCATCGCAGCGATGAACGTCGATACGGTGTCTCCGGGGCGACGCTCACCAGCGTGGCGATTCTCGACAGCGTGGATCAAACGACGCGTGGCGGGCACGGCGCCGAGCCTGACGTTCCCGAAACCACTCGATCTGTCGGATGCGTTGAGGATTTTCCCAACGGCGGCTTGTTCCCGATGGAACCCGTCACGATGGCTTGATTGTGAACGGCGACGGGGGCGTGCTGGCTTACGCAGGTTGCAGTTCTGCGCCGCAGCCGACACGGTCATGGCCGGTTACCAGGGCCCGACCGACATTCTGGTCGGTGTGCTGGGCACGGACGACGAGATGGTGGGCATCGCGATCCGCGAAACAGCTACGACACGGATGCCGAGTATGTCGACTACGTCCGCGATGAGGTGGGTTCATCGAGATGTATTCAATGGCAAGACACTCGCGGAGATTGGCCGAAGTTCGATCTCGACTGAGAAGCCGAGATCGAAGGAGTCTCCGGGGCGACGATGACGAGCATGACGGTGGCTCGTGCGGTGGTGGCGCTCGTATTGGCAGCCAGGACACTCAGTCGCCAGCGCCACACCGTCGCCTTGGGGCACCGAGACGCTCGGTGAGCCCTCGAGTCGATCGGAACGCGGCGTGATCGGCACGGTCGCTGGTGGTGCTGTTAGGCTCGGCGATGGCGTTCACGCGGACGCAGGGCGTGCGCCTGCTGCGCATCGCCTTTCAGCTGGTGCTGATCGGCTATCTAGGGCTAGTGAACGGAGATCTGATCTCGCAGGCGCTGCTGGTTGGGTGGGCGGAGAATGGCATGGCGTGGCGGTTTGCGCCAGGCCTGCTGCTGCTGGTGGCGGCCGCGCTGCTGGTGCCGCTGGTTGCCGGGAAGCAGATCTATTGCCACCAGCTGTGTCCGCACGGTGCTGCCCAGCAGTTGCTCAAGAACCGGCTGCCTCAGCGCTGGCGATTGGGCGCACTCAACGATGCCTCGCAGGTCATCCTGCGGGCGCTGCCGTTTCTGCTGTTGCTGTTCGTGTTGGTGGTGGCGGTGCGGCGTTGCCGTTCAATCTGGTGTCAGATCGAACCGTTCGATGCCTACCTATGGAGTATCGCCGGTTGGGGAACACTGACCGTCGCTGGTCTGGGACTGCTGGCCTCACTCTTCGTGCCGATGGCCTATTGTCGATTCGGATGCCCCACGGTCGCCGTCTTGAATTTCTTGCGGTTCAATTCTTCCAGCGACCAGCTTACGCGTCGCGACGCTGCAGCCGTCTTGTTACTGGCGGCGGCCGGCCTGGGCGCGGTGGCTGCCCATGTCTTCGGATCTGGCCGGCTAGATACCGTCCACAGTCACCCACCGGATTCCATGTCGACCTCGCCGGTCTCATTTTGAAGCCCGATGTAACACCGCAGAGCTCGAAATTGGACTGCGTGTGGCAAAGATTGAGGTTGTCGGCCTCGCGACAATGAGGATGAGAAGGGATGAGCGCGACTCGTCTTGCGGCTCGCCACAAGACCCTTCCATACTGCCCGCGGTGATCGATGACTTGTTCTTGTACTTATTATCCCGCGAGGCAGAACAACTCATTCTTGCCCGTGTGGAGCATATTCTCGGCAACGAGGCCATTCATCACTTCGATTTCCTGCTGATTGCCGATACGTCGGCTGAACCAACGAATGATGCGACACCTGATCGCAAGTATTTCTTGTGTCTCGCGTCTCTTGGTGGCAAGTCCCACCAACATGGATCGACCTGGGGCAATTCATGAAGAACAAGGGCAACCATCGGCTTACCGGAATCAAGTGTCAGCGTGAGTTTGTTGCGAGCCGCGAAAACACCGACATGGCTACAAAGGTCTCGGCGGAAATTCCAGCGTACCCGCAAGAGCAAGTCATCGTCATCGTCATCGAGTCCGGCCGGCCGTTGTTATCGTAGATGTTCAAGATCGAGATTGAAATTCTCTGTCTCGACGGGGGGCGACGACCGTCATTCCGTTCGCGAATTCACCGCAATTGGTACTTCGCAGCGAATGATTCGGAGTGTTTCGAACTCAGGAAGCGCGAACACAATGTTCGGCCGACATCTGAGATACTCCAGCAGAGAATGAAGAGCGCCAAGTCGCAACCGGGCGGGCGTTTGCGAGTCTCGTGGCGACAGGCCTGTCCCGAGTAATCACACTGGGGCTCGCAGGCCGTTTGTTTCGCTTTCGACAAGCGAAGTTCAGTGACGATTTGATCGGTGCTGGGGCTGACCCGGGAGTAGGCCGGGGCGACATTATTCTGAAGCGTGGCGGCATGCCTTATGGGAACGTCCTGTTTACTGACAAGCCGCTCGTCTCCTACTTATGTCGGTCGGGCGCGCGAGTTGAATCGTCAAGAGTTTTCTCCCAGGATTTGCAGTCTGATGAGTTTCAAGAGCAATTGCACGAAACATTCGTCGGTGCCTGCCAAGATGTTGCTGAGTCTGTCTGTGGAATTCCGATGTTGCCAATGACTTTCTTGCGACAGGTAACATTCGTGTTGTGGATTCGGTGTGGTGTGGGTCCCGCGCATTGTGGTTGCCGAGTACTTCGATTTTCGAATTCCAGGTTGCCGGCAAACTCGCAGAGTGAGTCCTTCTCGGCGTCAATAATTCGCAGGAGAGCGTGTGGAGACCACCGGGTCGTTTGACGTCTTCCCCCCGCGTTTATTCGTCCTTGACTCGAAGTTTGATTAGTCGATCGAGATTAGTGATTTCGAGTGCCTGTCGAATTTCATCGGACGCATGGTACAAGTGAATCTCGGGGCCCAGCTTGTGCAGGGCGACGAGTAGCCCGAGCAACCCACTGGGCACAACTTCACACCGACCAAATCGAACGCCAGCACTTCGCACCGGTATTCTTCGACGAGATTTGCCAGGGTAGTCGAGATACTCGGTGACGCGTGAGTCGGTGGGAACATCCTGACCGCCAAAATCGACGATGGTCAACTTGCCGGTCTGCTTAACTCGTAATCCATCGGATGGAAGTGTCATGTGTTTCATCGTTCCTCGTAATTCTGCTGGGGCAAAGGGAGAGATGGGCATCGGCGATCGGCGATTTACCAGGTCTGATCGGCGTGCGGGCTCCGCATGAGTTTCCGAAATAGTCGCGACAGGAACCTTGGACGACTCGTCCAACATAAATTCGATTCGCGGCTCATAACAAATAGTGACGTTCGCAGTAGTGTTTACGTCGGTACAACTCGTCGTAATTGCCAAAAAATCGTTAATCATCCCACGATTCAAAATCCACATTCCAGTTCTCCTGTTGTGGAATCCAGAGAACAAAGCCGCCCGACATACAGAAGAAATAGATTTCGTGAATCGCGTTCGTCCAGGGACATATTGTCCGCTTCAGCGTCCGGCAAGATGTCGCAGAAGAGCGACAAACCTGCTTCCACGGTGTCCAGAGCTTCCGCGAGCCCACGTGCTTCCTCGATCGAAACTTGCAGGCCGTGCTCGTCACGGTACGCGAACGGTGAAATCGCAGGCGTCCATCCAACTTCTTCGGCCATCGTCAACAGGTCGTGCCAGGCAGTCGAAGCGACAAGCAAGTCCTGGTCTTCGCAGTCTTCGGCACAGCCTTGCGGCAAAAGTGTCATGGTTGGAGCGTAGTTCGAGGCAAAGGTGAATCCTGCATTCGAAATCTCCGGCCTTACGATTCCCGCCGCATCCGTGCAGCACTTGACAACTTTCAGCTTACGATCGTTCATGTGCGTGCCCCCACTCGCTGAGTATTAAAGGTTTGCTCTACCATGAGTATTACCGTTCTCTTTCAACGGAATCTGCGCTACGATTTCGGTCATCAAGCCATCACCGATTCACAGGGTGCGTCGGCCAACTCGGCGATGTGCTGCAACAATGCCCGTTCGGTCGGAGAAACCGCCTGCAGGTGCAGGTCGGCGGGGTCGATGGCTTCCGCGAAGAGGTGGTAGCACGGGGACGTTGTTCTTCCATCCGGGCAAAGTCCACGCTGTTGGCCACAGCCGGATTATTTCGCACGGACGGATAATGATTTCTGTTCTCCAAATTGTGTGAATCCGCAGGTCCTGTTGATAGAACCCGGGGATGCCGGAGATGCGACGGCGATGAAGAGTTGGTCCATGCCGTAGTGGCGAGCCTGTTGGAACATCAAACGCATCAATTTGACGAAGATCGGCAGGAATTTCTGAACGGAACGTCATGGACGGCGAGGCAGAGGTGATTTCCGCCGAATGACAATCCGCGTTGACGATGCTCATCCACCTCGTCTCCGTAGACGGCTTCCATGGGCAAGCCGAGTTCACCGTCGTTCACAAGACTGACTGTGGCGATCGTCACACCATCTTTTGGGCGATGAACGTGCTTGTGAGTGGCAACAGTTGATAAGGAGTGACGCGAGCCCCGTATTCATTGGCTTCGATCAGCCCCGTCTTCAGGTAGTTCTCGTAGACAAGTTTGTAGCGCTCATCCGCTCTTCGAACGTGGGGCTACCTGGCAAATCGTTGCTGAGGAATCTTGAGAAGCGACTTCACCGTTAACTTGTGTTTGGGGCTGGGCAATCATTTTGTGTCTCCCTATCGCAAAAACTCTTACAGAGAACTCGTGCTGTTCTTCCCTGGGACCACGACTCACACGCCGTGATCCGGGGTAGTCACATCCTTGAGTGGAATCGCCAGTGTCGTCTGCCCGGTGGACTTCAAAGGTCAACTGACGAGTCGTGTGTTTGATCTCTGTCAGGTTTCGAAGTTGCGTCACCGAAGTGGACTTCAAATGTGTCGAACTCATGAGGGCTACTATGTGGATGCGACCAGGACGGCCACAATGAATCTTGCGGCTTAGGCCAGAACCAGCGGTGGACGGAAGATCGGCAATCCGAAGGGTGTGCAGCGATGATGACGATTCAGGCTCTCGCGTAGTCCCTCTGGCTTGTTTCCGGAAGGAAATCCAGGGGAAATGATCCGACTGAATCACCCAGCGCGACCGGGGAGCGCGACCAGGTCGTCGCTTTTGTGCCTCACCGTAATTTCCAGTCCCAGAGCGGACCCGGTGCGTGGCTGGTCAACCCTGGTCGACCAGGATTCATGGCGATTCACTCAAGAGCTACGTCGACAGGTAGAATTCGGAGTCTGCGGAATGTCGGCTGTCTGGATCAACACTGCACGAATTTCCGGCACATTCGTCAATAAAATCTCGAAAAAACTTTTTTTGGACAGTTTTCTCGTTAAGTGACGGCAGTGATCGTGTGAAAGGAACTATCCGGGGTAGTTCCGAATCGGGCGTGGACGTAGTTCTTTTTGCTCCCTCAGACCAACCAACAGTCGC
>CALODD010000105.1:0-24065 GCA_942491945.1 uncultured Gammaproteobacteria bacterium
TAACTATCGAGCCACAAAATCTGATCTTTCTGCATGGGAGCGAGCGCATCGCCCCAAACGACGCAAACTGGCTTGCAAAAGACCATTAAGTCAAACTGTGGCCACAAAACTTCAATTAAACTGGTCATCAAAACAAATCACCGGATGACTTAAAGTCGACTAGCCTAACAATGAGGATAAACACGTGACACACGAAACCATCTATTGCAGTTTATTCGTTCAAGCACGGGGCCTGCTTAAAAAAGAGCTACAACAATATCTTAGGTCACAACACGCAATTCGGCATTCCAAGCATGCTAATCTAAAAAGAAATGGACTGGGCAAAACAACAAATGCTGTATCGATCAGTGAGCGTACCGCCTTGGTAGAGGATCGTGCTGTGCCTGGACATTGGGAAAGCGATCTTATTGCAGGCTCAAAAAACAGTTACATTGCGACATTGGTGGAACGACACACACGTTACGTCATGCTGGCTAAAGTTAAAAATAAAGATACGGAAAGTGTCGTGTCAGCGCTGATAAAACAATCAAAGAAACTACCGGAAGAATTGTATAAATCACTTTCCTGGAATAGAGAAAAAGAAATAGCAGACCATGAGCGATTTACTTTAGAAACTGATATAAAAGTTTATTTTTGTGATCCTCGCAGCCCCTGGCAACGAGGCTCCAATGAAAATACGAATGGTTTGCTTAGACAATATTTCCCAAAAGGGACTGACTTATCAGTACACTCTCAAACTAAGTTGAATGCCGTGGCCAGACAGTTAAATGGGCGGCCACGTAAAACATTAGATTTTGAAACACCAGCTCAACGATTTAACGCATGTGTTGCATTGACCCGTTGAGATCGCCACCAAAATCAGCCCTTTAAGTCAGCTGACTAAAGGTCCCGTTAGGTACTGGGATATTGAACAGTCTCACAAGGCCCGCCGCCCCCCTCCTCTCCTCCAGAGTTATGAGAGTTGCTTTGCGCCCCATAATCACATGAAAAACTGACTTATTATTTTTCGAAGTTTTAGCCTTTCAAAACTATGGTCCTGTTCTACCTTCATAAGGTTACCTTTTCCTTGCCCTTTTCGTGCCCTTTCAAACCTCCGACCCCTTATAAAATAACCAGTTATTCCCATCTCCTCCCCAGTTTTGAGTTGACTACCCGAAACCCCACAGATATACTTCTGTTTTTTCTCAGGCCTCTGCTATATTGGGCCTGATTTGAAGTCTTTAGAAGCCGGGTAACCTTCCCCGCTACTTAATAACCCAATCCGAGACAAGGTTATGACAGAAGCTACCGAGACCGCTGAAGCAACCCAGGAAGCTCCGGAAGAGAAAACGTTTTGCATGACCACCTTCTACGAGATCCTCGACAGTTTCCCGGACAGGTCGCGGCGCTATCTCATTCCCATAATGACCAAGCTGCAGAACGCTTACCGTTTCCTGCCACCGGAAGTCATGGAAATCCTTAGAGAAGAATTAAATCTCTCTAAGGCTGAGCTTTACGGTGTCATTTCCTTTTACCCGCAATACCGGACGGAAGAGCCTGGCAAATATATCTTCAAGCTTTGTTATGGAACCGCCTGTTTCGTAAAAGGCGCTCCAATTATTGCCGATAAATTGAAGGAAAGATTCAGCATGGGCAAGGGTCAAACTGATCCATCGAAACTGTTCACCCTGGAATTCGCCTCCTGCCTGGGCAACTGCGGTGCAGCTCCCATGGCAATCATCGGAGAAGATACCCATGGCAACATCGACCCTGAAAAAACCTACTCGGATGTCACCGACAACTACTCTCTATAAATCCAAGCGCTGGAGTGAGTTTCCAAGATGAGCACAGTCGTAAAACAAACGATTAATTTTAAATATAACGGACAGGATATGTCCGCGCCTGAGGGCACTGTTGTTCTCGATGCAGCCAAACGCGCGGGCCATTTCATTACCAACCTGTGCTCCAATCCGAAACTGAAACCCTTTGCGGCCTGTCGTACTTGCATGGTCGATGTCCGTGAAGAAGGCGAGAAAAAACTGGTTTACTCCTGCACCCACCCTGTTTCCGAGGGCATGGAGATCTTTACAGAAACCGAAGAGACCAATCGCTACAACGGCGCCTGTCTTGAAATGCTTCTGGTAGAGCATCCGTTGGACTGTCCGATTTGCGACAAGTCCGGTGTCTGTCCCCTTCAGGACAACACAGATGCTTTGAAACTGTACAACGGTCGATTTGAAATCAAACGTCGCAATGAACCCAGCATCAAGACCAACCCGATCATCGAATTTTATTTAAACCGCTGCATCATGTGCGGCATGTGCGTTCGAATCTGTGACGAGATACAGGGTGTGCAGGCACTCGACTACCACAAGCGTGGATACCAGATCATGATAGGCACCGCCAATGAAGAACCGCTTGACTGCGAGTTTTGTGGACAATGCATTACAGTTTGTCCCACAGGTGCCTTGATGGACCTTACCTCAGAAGCACGCGGACTGGCTGCCATGTTCACCGAAACCCTCTCCACCTGTAACTTCTGTTCGTGGGGCTGTACCGTCCGGCTGGAAACCAAAAAAGGCAAATTGATCCGTATTGAAGGTGACGAAACATTCGACCTGGGAATCAACGAAGGCAACCTTTGCGCCAAGGGGCGTTTCGGTCACGGTATCGTACAAAACGAGAAACGCATTCAGACCCCAATGATGAACGTTGGCGGCGACTTCAAGGAAATTTCCTGGTCGGAAGCGATTGACATGATCGCCGAACGTATGAACACACAGGTCAATCGTAGCGGACCGACCAGTATCGCTGGAATTGCGGGCGAAAACCTGACTAACGAAGAAGCCTACCTCTTCCAGAAACTTTTCCGCGGAATTCACGGTTCCAACCAGGTAACCAATTTGCAACATCTGAGGGCACCCTACATTAACGAGTTCCAGGACAAGTGTTTTGATAACGGGATTGTGTCCAAACCAATCACCGAACTAGAACACGCCGATGCGGTTTTAATCTTTAACTCAGACATTCCATCCGAATATCCGGTAGCAGGGAACTCCATCCGGAAAGGGGCCATCTACACCGGCACCGACATCCTCATTGCCAATCCACGCCGGGTGGTTTTCAACAACGAGGCGAAAGTGGATATCCGGATGACTTACAAAGCCGGAGCCGACCTTGCCGTCGCATCCCGACTGACCCGCATCCTGATTGACAATTCAATTGTCGACACAGCAAAAATAAAAGCGGCTGTCCCGAATTACGATGGCCTTGTTAAATCACTCGCACCCTACACGGCGGAAGCCACGGAAGCTTTAACCGGAGTCAGCGATTCAGTATTGGTCCGCGCTGCCGAACGTTTTGGACGCACCGCCGATCGGGTCATTTTGATTGGCAACGATATTCTTGAAACAGGCCATGGCAATTCTATTCTCGACACCCTGCTTAACCTGTCCATATTAGTTCATCATGGTGCAGAAGGCAGTGTCAGTATTTACCCACCACGCGAGCATGCCAACAGCCAGGGAGTTCAAGACATGGGTTGTACCCCTGCGTACCTGCCGGGTGCAGTGAAAGTGGATGATGCCGATGCCCTGAATAGACTCAAACAAACATGGGATATTAAAGAACTAAAACTCGACCAGGAAGATTTTGTTTCCGATTTATGGAGCAACTGCTCCAAGGGCAATGTCAAGTTGCTCTATATCGCAGGCGAAGATCCTACCCGTTCTTATTACAAAAACACTCCTGTTGTTGAGGCCTTGAAAACGGTACCCTTCCTTGTTGTGCAGGATTTATATTGGACCGATACCTGCCAATTAGCCGATCTCGTACTCCCGACAACATCCGCAGCTGAAAAAGACGGTACCTTCACAAACATGACACGCCACATTCAAAGGGTTAAGGCTGCTGTTTTGCCTGAAGGTCAATCTCGTCCGGATTTCGAAATTTTCTCCGATATCGCCGAAGCCTGCGGTAAGCCCTTCCCTACCTTTGATGTAAAAGAGGTGCAAGATGAAATTGAGAAGGCTGCTCCCGTATTTAAAGGCATGTTTCCTGGCAGGAAATCAAAACAATGGAAGCCAGAAAAGTCCGGTGGTAAATCAGGTTTTACACCCGTCAACGAATGGGTGGAGCCCGAAGCGAATGAAAGTTTTCCATTCAAGCTGATCACCAACAACCATATGTTCCATATTGGTGGCTACACCCATTACTCAAAGGCGTTGGTAGATATTGGCCCCGAATGTATAGCCGAGGTCAACCGAGAAGATGCTAAAAATCTCAACCTTATCGATGGTGATCGTATTCGGGTAGAGTCGGACACGAACTCTGTCGAAGTCGCGGTAGCTGTAAGTAGTCGTTCCACCCCCGGTGTGGTTTACGTTCCAAAAAACTGGACCGATGTGCCGGTTAATAAAATGAGAAATGGCCATGAAGGTCTGGTCGCAGTCAAAATTTCCAAGGTGGGGTGAAGGTTCCCCAATTCCACAAACTGTAATGTCACCCCAAAGAGCCTGCAATGTCTGATTTAAAAGAGAGCCTGCATACAGATCACATGACCCTCAACATGGGTCCCTCCCATCCTGCAACTCATGGGACGGTTAAATTTCTCCTCACACTCGACGGCGAGACTGTTGTTGATATGGTCGTGGATATCGGCTATCTCCATCGTGGGTTTGAGAAAATGTGCGAGAGTGTAACTTGGACCAACGTGTTCCCTTACACCGATAGACTGAACTACTGCTCCGCCATCATGAACAACATTGGCTATGCCGAGGCTGTGGAAAAGCTGCTAGGGATTGAGACAACCGAGCGCTGCAAGTATATTCGCGTTGTCATGAATGAACTGTCGCGAATTTCCGACCATTACACAAACATTGCGGCGGCGGCTCTGGAACTTGGAGCGTTGACGGCTTTTATCTATTTTGTTGAAACCCGTGAAATAGTCTGGGACCTTCTGGAAATGGTTTGTGGTGCCCGTCTCACTTCCAATTACGTCCGCATTGGTGGATTGATGTGTGATATCCCCGAGAACTTCAACGAAGAACTCGAAGCTCGTTACCCAAAGCTTGATGCGCTTTACGATGATGTAGACAAACTACTCACCAAGAACCGGATTTTTCTCGACCGTATGCGCGACACTGGAATTCTTTCCAAAGAAAGCATGCTGTCCTTCGGGTTCACAGGCCCCTGCCTTAGAGCGAGTGGTATCGACTACGATGTCCGGAAAGCACATCCATATCTCGTCTATGACAAACTGGATTGGGATGTTCCGATTGGTACAGTGGGTGACAACTTCGATCGTTACCTGGTCCGCATGGAAGAGATCAAACAAAGCTTTAAAATTGTCAAGCAAGCCATGAAAGACATGCCGGATGGACCAATCAACGTGGACAACCCTTACATGCGGCAACCTTCCAAACAGGATGTCTATTCACGAATGGAAGAGATGATCGCCCACTTCAAAATGACCATCGAAGGTTTAAAGCCTCCGGTAGGGGAAATTTACATGCCGACGGAAGCGGCGAATGGTGAACTCGGTTTTTATCTTGTCAGTGATGGCAGTGGTAAACCTTACAAATGCCGCGTACGCCCCCCATGTTTCACCATGACGGCGGCCATGGAAGAAATCTGTAAAGGTTCCATGCTGGCCGATATCATCCCGACTTTCGACATGATCAACATGATCGGTGGGGAGTGCGACAGATAATTTTTTTCCGCAACAAACGGTCCCGACCTCTTTATAGAAATTGATTTTGTAACGATCACTTTCTTTTCTTATCAGTCTTCCCATTCACAGCCAATCATTGCGGCCCACAGGAGCTTTCCGCTCCCTGCCCTATGTCCAAAAACCTGACTAAATTTTTATTCCTCGCCCTTGGAATTGGTCTGTTTACATGGGCTCTGTTCGCGGTCGACATTAAAAGCGTCCTCGACTTGATTACTCAGTTGGGTTGGGGACTTTTCTGGGTCCTCGGAATATACAGTGTCGTCACATGGGTCGATACCATTTCCTGGCGATACGCTTTTAAGTCAAAGGAAGCGGAGACACTCTCTATATGGAGTCTTTGGAAAATACGTCAGATCGGGGAAGCGTTCAACATCATCACTCCTTTTGGAACGGTGGGAGGGGAACCCCTTAAAGCCCAATTAATAAAGGACCAGTATGGCCTGACCTTTAAACAGGGAATTGCCTCTCAGGTGATTGCCCGCACCACCTTCCTCGGAGCCCTGATCGCTTTTATGATACCGGGCGTTATCATACTGATCCTGTCGGATACCGCCACCGGTCAATTTAAAATAATCAGTTCCGCTTTGCTGATTGCATTCACCATTTGTATTTTCCTGTTTGTTCTTTTTCAGGCCCGCGGAAGTCTTGGGCGAGTTACCGGTTGGCTTACCCGCCCTTTCCCTTCTTTAAAGGGAAGTAATTTCCTTTCACAAATGAAAGACCTGGATGATTTGATGTCTACGTATTATCGGGATCACGGGGACCGACTGGGGAAATCAGTCCTGTTTGCTTTGGCGGGGTGGATCATTGGTCTAGGCGAACTTTATGTGACTCTGTATTTTCTGGGGGCTGAGGTCAATTTTTTTGACCTGTGGATAATGGAAGCCGTTTCTCAACTCATTCGAGTGTGCAGCTTTTTTATTCCGCTTAGCCTTGGTGCACAGGAGGGGGGATTGATTCTGATATTTTCTTCAATCGGTTTTACAGCGGATCTCGGGCTTGCCGTTTCATTCGTCAGAAGAATTAAAGAATTATTGTGGGTAGCGCTGGGTTTACTTTTGGGTGGGGGAGCCCTTTTAAAATCTACCTCCCCAGCAAAATAATTGCTGGAGAAAAACCAAATCAGGTTTAAATCACATCACGATTGACGCCTTTATCACGGCCTTTCATATGCCATGGAGTTTTGTCGACTGACTTGGTAAACACATCTCCTTGTTGAACCAGTCCATCGTGGGGGGTGCGAATGGTCCCAACACGTTTATCCTTTAACTCTTTTATCGCCTGTTCAATCAATTCTTCTTCAAAAGATTTTTCACCAGGGGCCATTTTTTTCTTCCCTTTGGATGGGGCCGCTTTTTTCTGCGGTGAGGCTGGTTGTGCAGCAGTTTTCGTTGCTGGGGCAGGTGGCGATACAGGTTTTACGGCCGTCGGTGTTTTTGGAATTCCTGCACTGGGGGCGGTAGCTTGCGCATTTGAAGGCACACCCGCCTCTTCCTGATTATTTACGACATTGGCACCAGCCGTTTCGGGAAGACTCTCCTGAGATTCCCCTTCCTCTACAGCCTCTGCTTCCTTCATTGAGGTTTTGAAATTGCGAATACTCTGCCCGAAAGCAGATCCTATCTGAGGCAGTTTCCCTGCTCCAAAAATAATCATGATTATGACCAGAATTACCATCAACTCCGGGAAACCAATGCCCATCATGGCGTATTCTCCAAAGGGTGTTCGTTTATTTATTCAATTTCCAGATATTTACAAAGGAATTATAACACAAACCATGAAACACTCCATGCCATCAGAGGTATTCATCAAAAAACATCAAGGGATTATAAAAGTAATAAAAGTGCAAAAAAAATCCGGCCCTCTCCTAAATTCAGCAGGGCCGGATTAAATTTTTTCTACTTAGAAATTAATCAATGACCAATATGAGCGTTGAGGATCGGAGAATTGATAATCTTCTCGTTCCCCTTGGCATTCTTTTTAGCAGCCTTGAAATGCATGGTCGCTTCAGCATGTCGCCCCATTTTATCGAGAGCAATCGCTTCGTTAAAGTGAACTTCACCAATAGATTTATCGGCAGCAGCAGCTTCTTCAAAATGCTTCAAAGCAACATCAAAATGGCCCATACCAAAATGTTTGATGCCTTCTTGATTATGCGTATTTGCATCAGCATTCGAACCTGCAGGCAATGCCATTGGTCCTTCACTTGCGAACACAGTTACCGGAATAATCATCAGGCTCAATGCCAGAAATAGAATTGTTAGACGTTTCATGTTTTGGTCCCCCAAAGGAAGAAAATGTTTAATAACGAGCTACAGTCCTTTACTGATTACCACCCTACTTCTATTATGCCTAAAATGAGCACCCCGATGCAATGGGCAGTTCTATTCAAATTCATGCCCAATAATATTAACCAAGAACAGGCTTGAACAAGTGCAAGAGGGTTGATTGAAGGCATAAAATTCAATACACTTAGGCGTTACTTGCCAAGACCGTAAAACCCCTTGGAGTCCCTGGAATGGAAAATTTGGAAGAATTGGTACAAAAAGGTCTACAGGAGAATCAAATCCTGGATCTTGAGAAACAAAATCTAGGTGATTCTGGTGTCCACCAACTTGCTCAAATGGAAATCCTGACCACAGTCATACGTCTCGAGCTTGGAGACAATGAAATCACCGATATTGGTGTGGAGGCTCTGGTGAATTCTCCTTATATATCCAATTTAAAATCATTGAACCTGAAGTCGAACAAAATGACATCAGTAGGGACACAAGCCATCGCCAGGTCACCCCAACTTTCGAAACTCGACTCATTGATCCTCAAGTTTAACGATATTGGAGAGGAAGGTGCCCGGCACATCGCCGATTCCGAGACTTTGATTAGCCTGACAACACTTGATCTGTTTCGCTCTCGGATTGGCAAAGAAGGCACTTTGGCTATCAAACGGTCTCCCCTCTACAAAAACCTGTCACGTGTCCGTCTTTCGGAAATATAGATATCATGCAAAAGCCTCTCGATTTAAATAACTCCAATCCGCGTCCTCCCAGGGACTCTTGGGCGGGTATGGTATGGATCCCCAGAATGGCAGACAAGGCTCGAGCAGCCAAAGCCGATTCCCTTGGAGACTTTATGTATCCCTGCCCGATGGATAAAATCATCCTGGGGGCTTTGAAACTCGACCCAGATGCCTTTAGCGACCTTGCGACTAAAAATTCCGATGACGACCTTTCAATCTGGTTTCAAGAACACCTTAAAAAGACGTCAGTCGACGAACTACAAAAAGCCAATCAGGCCCTATTAAAAAAACAGCCAGACACTCCCGAGAAATGGGCTAAATTTGAAAAAATTCGAACTGAACTAGCCCCTGACCGCAAAGATATCGACACCTGGGCGGCCTTGATCGAAATTGAAGAAGGCCACGCTTGACCTTTCCCTGGTAGAAGCAACTTCCCCCCACCCCTTTCATGAGCCGAATCCTGGACAACCAACCTCCCGTTACTTTCAGAAGAAAACTGAAAAAGAAAAAAAAGAAAAAACCCAGTTTCAAAAAACTGATGCTGGTTTCTTTCCTCTCTCTTTTTCTGCTGGTTCTATTTTCGGGATTTGTGGGTGCCGGTTTTATATTTTTCTATTACTCTCAGGATTTACCAGATGTTCGTTCCCTGAAAGAATATCAACCGAGTACCATTACCCGTGTTTACTCGGACCAGGATGAACTCATCGCCGAATTTTACATTGAAAAACGGATCATCGTTCCCTTAAAAACAGTACCAAAACAATTAAAGCAGGCCACACTTGCTGTTGAAGATTCCAACTTCTATTCTCATTTTGGAATCGACCCAAAGGCTATATTCCGGGCTTTTTTAACCAATATCCAGGCTGGACACGTCGTTGAAGGTGGCAGCACGATTACACAGCAACTTGCAAAAACTCTTTTCCTTTCCAGTGAACGGAGTCTTGAAAGAAAAATCAGGGAAGCCATTTTATCGGTTCGTATGGAACTGGTGTTTTCAAAGGATGAAATCCTGGAAATGTACCTCAATAATATTTACTACGGGCATGGCAGTTACGGAGTTGAGGCTGCTGCAAGAACATATTTTGGAAAGAGTGTGAAGGACCTGTCTTTGGTCCAATGCGCCACCCTCGCCGCTCTCCCCAAAGCCCCTAACAATTACTCACCTTACCGCTATCCCAAAAAGTCTCTCAAACGCCGAAACCATGTTTTAAAAAGAATGGTCATCCTGAAAAATATTACTCAGGATGAAAAAGAAGCCGCTTTGAAAGCATCTATTAGTCTTGGTGAAATCACAGATATGCTGAATAAGGCGCCCTATTTTGTAGAACATATACGTCAATTTATTCAGGAGAATTATGGCTCTAATAAGCTGTACAGAGAAGGGTTGAATGTTTACACCACCCTCAACCTTCAATATCAAAATATTGCAACTGCCGCCGTTAGAAAAGGTTTATTAGAAGCAGACAAGCGGTACGGCTACCGAGGACCAGTCAATACAATAAACCTTGATGATGGTCGGGGAACCATCGTTGATACCCTTTCTGAACTCAACAAACTCAAAGAGGGAATAAAGCCAAAAGCTGGCGACTTGATGCACGCCGCTGTTCTCCAGGTATTTCCTAAAGAAGTGGTTGATCTCGGATTTGCCGAGGGTTCAATTGCATTGGAAAAAATGAGCTGGGCACGAAAACCTGATATACGACTCGATGGGCGATGGGCTCGCATCAATAATGCCCATCAGGCTTTGAAACCCGGCGATATCATTCAGGTTCGTCTTTTAAACCAGAATCAGGATGGGGACTGGGATTTGGCTTTGGAGCAAACTCCAGAGGTTCAGGGTGGTTTGATCAGTTTAAATCCATTGACCGGACAGATCCTCTCAATGGTTGGAGGTTATGACTTTAAGGACAGCCAGTTCAACCGAGCCATCCAGGCAATCAGGCAACCAGGTTCAGCATTCAAACCTATTATTTACACCGCTGCATTGCAGGAAGGCTATACTCCTGCAAGTATAATCATAGATGCTCCACTAATTTTTAATGAAAAAGAAGATACATTCGATAAATGGAAGCCCGTTAATTTTGAGGAAAATTTTTATGGGCTCATTTTCCATTCGGACAGCTCTGACCCATTCCCGCAATGTAGTCACCATCAAACTCCTTCAATATACCGGTGTCCAGAAAGCCATCGACCTTGCCAGACAAACTTTGTCGCCCTGTCATTTTCCATGTTCGGCTTTTATGACCTGCAGATGCCTGCCAGCATACAGAGCAAGCTGACCAATATAAGCAATAGCCAGCAAGGCGGCAATATCATCGGCGTGGCGATCATGGGCTTTTTATCCGCACTCATCGTCGGTCCCTGTGTCACCGCACCACTGGTTGGGGCTCTTATCTACATAGCGGAAACCGGTGATGCAGTACTCGGCGGCATGGCACTGTTCTCCCTGAGTATGGGTATGGGCGCACCGCTGTTGTTGATCGGCGCCTCTGCCGGCAAACTGTTGCCTAAAGCCGGCGCCTGGATGGATGCAGTGAAAGCCGTATTCGGCGTTTTACTGATCGGTCTTGCTATCTGGTTGCTTGAAAGGGTAGCCCCTGTTGCTGTCACCATGGCCATGTGGGCGGCGTTGATTATCGTTTCAGCCATCTACATGGGTGCCATCGACGGTATTACTGAAGGCAGCAGCGGCTGGAAAAAACTGTGGAAAGGTGTCGGTGTCGTATTACTGATATACGGCATCATAATCCTTATCGGCCTTGCCAGCGGCAACCGCAACGTCTTCCAGCCACTAAAAGGCCTGGCTGGCGCTTCCGGCCAGAATAGCCAGGTGGAACATCTAAGCTTTAAACAGATAAAAGGCGTTGAGGGCTTGAATGTCGAACTGGCAAAAGCCAAAGCGGCGGGCAAACCGGTGATGCTGGATTTTTATGCCGACTGGTGTGTTTCCTGCAAAGAGATGGAAGTTCTCACCTTCGCCGACCCGGCCGTACAAAACGCCCTGAAAGAAGTGATTTTACTGCAGGCGGACGTTACCCCCAATGATAACAAAGACACTGAGCTGTATAAACATTTTGGCATTATCGGCCCACCTTCCATCATGTTTTTTGGTGCTGATGGAATAGAGCGCAGAAACTACCGTGTTGTCGGTTATATGCCCGCAGAAAAATTTAGCCCCCATATAAAACGTGCATTAAATTAAGGCAGATATAGTTTCTGCCTGCCAGCTACGCTGCAAAATTAGCACAGATTATCGATCTCAAAACTGCACTGCTAAAAATCAGCACTTCGCGAAATTAAAGGCATTAGCAGAAGCCAGCATATAGAGGTCTACCTACAGGTGCGTCGAAAGCTATCTATACAAGCCAGGTTTCATATAAAATGCCCTGCACATTTTCTAACATAGCTTAATCAGTTGGCGCCTGATCAGTAAGGGACAGAGTTCACTGAGTTAAAACCCTTTTCATGTAGATCCTGAATGCATCAGCATCCATGTTTTTACCGACAAATGATTGGCGATAATGGTCAAGCGAGAACCTTAATGCCCGGATAAAATTTTACTTATATCAATTTAATTAACTTTAATTTTGACTATTGATATCGCCGCACATCACATGGTCAAGACAGGAATAAAGATGAAAAACAGTATCGCCTTGATAACGATTATTGCCGCTTTAGCCGGATGCGCAGAAGAGACATCTGACGAAGTTGATCGCATTGTAACCAGTACAGTATTAAGCACCACCTGGAAATTAGAATGTGTTGTTGACGGCGAGAATTCATATTTGCCTGTGCTTACATTTGCCACAAATGGCGGACAGTTTTACGATTCGGGAACAGGCACACGCTCTAATATATATCATACGGGCGACATCACGTGCGCCAGTACCGAGCAGGAAGTGCGGAATCTAACTACATTTAACTATGCCCTGGGCAGCGATGTTAGCGTTGATGGATCAATCGCGGAAATCACAGAGGCTATGCAAATAGATATCACCAATACAACTGAAGGTTCAGTGGATTTTGGTGTTGTTGAGTATGATATCTTTGCCATCAAAGACAGGCTCACTTTATATTTCGGTGACAAAGCGGCTGCGAATGATGGCTCAACAGCTGCCTTGCGCCCGACACAGCTAACAGACTCTGTTATTTACAGCCGGTAAGCGGAGCATGTGAGTGCAATCAATCATGGATCTGATAGGTTGGATTTAATATTAAGCAGTCAATAAACAAACAGGCCTTTTGCCAAATGAAAAACACCATAATATTTATTGCTGCCATCATCCTCGCTGGCGGCAGCGGTTATGCCCTGCATAATTACCTGAACAATAATAAAGCTGCCAACAACCCCGCTATCGGTCTGCAACGAATAGAGTTTGCCGCAACAGATCTGGAAGGAAATCTGCGTAATATCAAAGAGTGGGATGGCAAATTAATCTTTCTCAATTTCTGGGCGACCTGGTGCCCACCGTGCAAAAAGGAAATCCCTGATTTCATCGAATTGCAGAAAACTTACGGCGAGCAGGGATTTCAAATTATCGGTATTGCGATCGATGAAGAAGATGCAGTGCGCGAATACGCCGAAGATGTTGGTATGAATTATCCCTCGCTGGTCGTGCAGGGAGAAGGTGTCGGCCTGGCAAAACGTTATGGAAACAGCATTGGCGCCCTGCCCTATACTGTGATCATCAATAGTGACGGCGAAATTAGCAACACGATCAGCGGAGAACTGAGCAAGAAAAGGGCAAAAGAATTATTAGAAGAACGGGGAATAAAATTATAAGTTTAACTTTTTCTCGAATTTCGCTACAAATTCGATGAATATAGTAGACATTTAGCCAATTTTTATGCACAATTATTATTAAATAATAATATTTGGTTAAAAAATCACCAAAATGCCTGATCTGCTCGTTATCAACGGCCCCAATCTGAATCTGTTAGGTACCCGTGAACCCCAATATTATGGCTCAGCGACACTCGACGAGTATTAACAAAAAACTGTCAGCAATAGCAGCCGATAACAAGCTGAGCCTCGAAAGCGTACAGAGTAATGCTGAGGCTGAATTAATAGAACATGTTCACAAGGCCGCGCAAGATAATGTACGTTTCATCATCATTAATCCGGCCGCGTTTACCCACACCAGTGTGGCTCTACGCGATGCTTTAAGCGGTGTAGACATCCCATTTATTGAAATTCATTTATCAAATGTTCATGCGCGTGAAGCGTTTCGTGAGCACTCTTATTTTTCTGATATTGCTGTTGGTGTTATCTCAGGCCTTGGTGCTCAAGGTTATGAACTGGCGTTACAGGCAGCAATCACACAATTAAAACAGGGTTAGATCCTATGGACATTCGTAAAGTAAAAAAATTAATCGAGCTGTTGGAAGAGTCCGGTATTGCAGAAATAGAAATTAATGAAGGTGAAGAATCGGTTCGTATTTCACGTTATGCACCTTCAGCACCCATGGCTCCTGTACAGCAATATGCTGCGCCTGCACCTGCGCCAGTAGCAGCACCCGCTGCCGAAGCAGAAAGTGAGACAAAGAGCACGGAGGTCAGCGGCCATACAGTTAACTCGCCGATGGTTGGCACCTTCTATACCGCCTCGTCACCCGGCGCCCCTGCCTTTGTGAAAGTTGGAGACTCTGTCAACGAAGGTGACACCGTCTGCATTATCGAAGCGATGAAAATCCTCAACCAGATCGAATCGGACAAATCTGGTGTAGTTAAAGCAATCCTGGTTGAAAATGCTCAACCGGTTGAGTTTGGTCAACCGCTTATCGTTATCGAATAAGGCATAGTCATGTTATCCAAAGTTGTTATCGCCAATAGAGGCGAAATAGCGTTACGTATATTGCGCGCCTGTCGTGAGCTGGGTATCAAAACCGTTGCCGTTCACTCCGAGGCTGATCGTGATCTCAAACATGTACGCCTGGCTGATGAGTCAGTCTGTATCGGCCCCGCGCCTTCAGATCTCTAAGTTACCTAAACGTACCCGCCATCATCAGTGCCGCCGAAGTCACCGATGCCGTCGCTATTCATCCCGGCTATGGATTCTTATCGGAAAACGCTGATTTTGCCGAACGTGTCGAAGATAGCGGATTCATATTTATCGGCCCTTCGCCTGACTCAATTCGCACTATGGGTGACAAAGTCGCCGCTATCGAAGCGATGAAAGCTGCTGGCGTTCCCTGTGTGCCAGGTTCAGACGGCCCATTAGATGACGACAATGACCGCAACCAGAGACTGGCAAAACAGATTGGCTACCCGATTATTATCAAAGCTGCCGGCGGTGGCGGCGGTCGTGGTATGCGTGTCGTGCATACCGAAGCGACACTAAACAACTCGATCGCATTAACCAAACAGGAAGCCGGCACCTTTTTTGGCAACAACATGGTGTACATGGAGAAATACCTGGAAACACCACGCCATATTGAGATACAGGTACTGTCTGATGGCCAGGGTAATGCGATCCACCTGGGTGAACGTGATTGCTCGATGCAACGCCGTAATCAGAAGGTCGTGGAAGAAGCCCCGGCGCCGGGCATTACAGAAAAGCAGCGTAAAAAGATTGGTCAGCGTTGCGTCGATGCCTGCATCAAGATGAAATACCGTGGCGCAGGCACCTTTGAGTTTTTATATCAGGACGGTGAATTCTATTTCATCGAGATGAATACCCGTGTTCAGGTAGAACATCCGGTGACAGAGATGGTTACCGGTGTCGACATCATCAAGGAACAGCTCTACATCGCATCGGGAGAAAAGCTTCGATACAAACAGAGTGACATCAATATTACCGGCCATGCCATCGAATGCAGGATAAATGCGGAACATCCAAAAACCTTCATGCCGTCGCCCGGTATGATCGATCGCTACCATCCACCCGGTGGCCCTGGTATTCGCATCGACACTCATATCTATGGCGGATATACCGTGCCACCACATTACGATTCGATGATCGGTAAATTGATCGCTTACGGTAATACACGTGAAGAGGCGCTGGCGCGCATGTTGGGTGCACTCGATGAGATCAGTATCACCGGCATCAATACCAATATCGAATTACACAAAGAAATCATTAGCGATGCTAATTTCCAGGCCGGTGGCACTAATATCCACTACCTGGAGAAAGAAGCTTTAAGTACTGAAAAATGAATATTATTAACTACACGGAAGTAGCGTATTCAGTTTTGCAGGATGCAATAAAACTGTGAAAAATAAAACGCCGGAAAGCCGTATTATTTAAAACTATTCATTATTCTCTTGTTCATTAAAAACGCTCTACCCGATAACCTTTTTCCTTCAGGGGGTTGACGATACCTTTGTCACCAATCAGATGCCCACTACCTACAACCACGAAGTAATTTTTCTCTGTGTTTTTGATTGCAAACATCGTCTCTATTTTTACAGTCATCTTATCGGTTTCTTTCATAGAACAGGCTGTTGTAAATAGCACCGAATGCGGGGTATCATCCAATGCGTCTTCAAACAGAAGCGTATTCATCTGTGCCTCATCTCCCTGCTTCCAGGAACGGACCATATCCGCCATCAATGTCTCCTGACTCGCTCAGTGAATACAGACTCTCTTTTAACAGCAGTTCGCCATCCGGAATATTGATAAACAGGTTAACCTGCTCTTCCAGAGACTCAAGTTCTATCACCTGTTTAGACTTTACTGCTTTTGATAAAAAATAAGCATCGATTCCAAGCTCTGGATCAAACCCCATCTGCATCACCTGTACAGCACTCAAGGTAAGCACCAGGACGCCGGGTTTATAACTCTTTACCGCTTCATAAGAAATATTTAAACTCTTTAACTGTTGCTGTAGTTGCTGCCAGGTTTCATCAGAAATAACATCCTTGATGGTTTTACCATCCTTATATTTTCCGTTTTTTGCCAGCAGTTCATTGTAGCGCTCACTATCTACATTAGTAATATCCAGTTCAACAACAAGGTACTTAGAACGATCAAAGGCGTCTTCTATTTCCTGTCTTAACGGATAAAAACTTTTATCAGCAAAATGTATCGATCCCACCAGGTACACCGAAGCAGTGTCGGATGAAATCTGCCAGATGAAGGCTTTATCATTCGCTGCCTGGGCGCAGGAGAAAACAAAAACATTGAGTATTAATAAGAGGAATTTCACCCTGATGACTTTCGACATTATGGCTTCAACTCCAAGGCACGTTTATATACTTCGTTTTTATTGTCACCTGTCATTTTAACCACCAGGTTTACCGCTTGTTTGACCGGCAGTTCAGTAAGTAATATTGATAGATATTTATCGACTTGCAGCTTATCAACCACCTCACACACTTTGCCTTCAACGATCATGACTATCTCTCCTTTACGCTGATTCTCATCTGCTTCCACCCAGTCGATCAGCATCGCTAGCTGCATCCTTTTTATGGTTTCAAATGTTTTTGTAATCTCACGCGCAAAGGTGACCCGCCGCTCGGCACCGAACACTGTTTGCATATCATGCAGAGTCTCTATAATGCGATGACAGGAAACATAAAAGATCATGGTATGGCCCTGCTCTGCAAACTGCTCTAAAAAGTGTAACCGCGCGCCCTGTTTTGCCGGGGGAAACCCTTCAAAGGAAAATGAGTCTGTTGCCAGGCCCGCAGCACTCAATGCGGCAATCGCTGCACACACACCTGGCACAGGTACGACTTTGAGTCTTCTATCATGCGCCTGGCTCACCAGTCGATAACCCGGATCACTGATCAACGGAGTACCTGCATCAGAGATCAGCGCGATAGATTTTCCCGGACTCCAGATCATCGAGTAATTTAGGGGTCATTCGGTCTCCTCGTTATGCTCGTGATAAGCCAGCAGTTTGGTTTTTATGACCAAGATGTGATAAACAGGGTGACTATGCCGGGTATCTTCAGCAGCAATGATGTCGACCTGGTCCAGTACCGATATTGCTCGCTGCGTAATATCAGCTAAATTGCCTATCGGGGTAGCAACGAGATACAATGTGCCTGGCTCGACATTTGCACCCATCTGCCCAGATTGTTTTTCAGAATAATCGATTGACACTCGTAGACTCACAAAACATACTTACTGCTTGATATGGTTTAGCGCTAAAGCTTTTTCACTTAATAAACTAAAAATTCGTTGTTTGATACTATCTTGAAACCACATACATTAAAACTCTTTTTACTTCTCTGCTTTCACACTTTCTGCCTGCGAAAGCCGACCTGTAAAAACCACAGAGGAACCCATCGGTGAACCCGACTCGTTACTGAAAAGCAGGCAACATTAACTGAAGAAGCGGAAATATTACTTGTACTTGCTGAAGACAGCGACTCCGAATCTGCAGAACAAGAGTATCGCATGCAGGCTGCCTGTCTGTATATCGAAGCCGGTAAAATTGAGACGCGCAAAACAACAGCTGGACACTCAGTTCGCGCTGAATAAGAAATGCGATAACAGACGAAAGCCAGCACAGCACGAATCTTGTTTCTATCTGCAGCAATAGCCGTCGCCGAGAACGATGCGCTATCGGCAAATCAGATCATCGCTGAAATAAAGCCGGTAACACGCGAACAGCAGATCGACTATTATGCACTTAAAGCAGACCTTGATTACCTGTCGGGCAGATATGTGCGCGTTGATCGGCGCGTACAACTCGATACTTACCTCGTTGATGAAAAAGATAAAAACCAGAACGACAAAAAAATATGGGCAGCGTTATCAAGCCTATCTAGCCCACAGTTAAACAGTCAACAGACTGACAACAACATCATTAAAGGCTGGTTAGACCTTGCCAGAGTCATGCGCTCGGGTCAGCAAAACATCAGTCAGCTTGAAAATGATCTACTGGACTGGGGGTACGCGTCATCCAGCGCACCCGGTCAGCAATACTTTTTTGAGTGAATTGATCAGTGATTATCAAACTGACATTAATCGATAAAACATATTGCCAGTTTTATTGCCAATGCAGGGTGATCTATCACAGGTAACTGCCGCCATTAAAAACGGTCTGTTAAGTGCTTATTATAATGATTCAAGCTCGCCGATAAAACCGGTCATCAAATCTTACGATACCAGCGATAAGGAACTGACTTTCCAGCAGTTATATCAACAGGCCATTGATGACGGAGCAACAAATATCATCGGCCCGCTCGATAAAATCGATCATCAGCCAGCTGGCGCAGCAAAGAGAACTCGAGTATTCCTGTACTGACGCTGAATTATTCTGAAAATAGCTAACCAGACAGAAAATCTTTTTCAGTTTGGTCTTTTCTCCGAAGATGAAGCACGCCAGGTAGCCGAACTTGCCATCAGACAAAATAAAAAACGTGCCGCCGTTTTTTACCCGGACAGTGAATGGGGCAAACGCTTAAACAATGTATTTACCGAACACTACGAGTTTTTAGGCGGCAAAGTATTAACCGTAGCAAATTATGCGACCAGCACCAATGATTACCGGCGCCCTATCAGGCAACTGCTCAGTCTCGACCAAAGTGAAATCAGGCATCGAAAAGTCGAAAACACGATCAGTAAAAGAGCACAGAGCATAGCGTATCGCCGTCAGGACATCGACATGATATTTCTTGCTGCAACCCATCGCTCGGCAAGAAGCATTATGCCTGCATTCAAATTTCACCATGCTGGCGACCTGCCGGTATATTCAACATCACACGTTTATACTGGAAAAATTAACCGTGAACTGGACCGTGACCTGAATGGCCTGATATTCTGCGATCTGCCCTGGGTACTACAGAACGACTCACCGTTAGCCAAAGCCTTTAGCAAAAACTGGCCACAACAGGAAAACCTCACCCGTTTATTTGCACTGGGCATCGATGCTTATCACCTGATCTACAACCTTGATTACCTGAAGAATAATGATTATGCTTTCTATGATGGTCAGACCGGCAATATACAGTTAGACGATCATAACCGCATAACACGTAAATTACTGTGGGCTAAATTTAAAAATGGTACAGCCGTACTTTTTGAACGCCTGAAATAGCTTGCCAGCCCACGAAGAAAACGGAGTACAGACCGAGTCTGCCCGCGAGGATCCACGGCGTACAAGGATTGAAAGCCGCACATTTAAAACAGGGAGAAGATGCTGAGGCGGCTTGTTGCGCCTACCTCAAATCGCAGGGTTTAAAACTCGTTAATAAAAACTTTAACTGCCGCTTTGGCGAAATCGACATCATCATGCTCGATAAAAAACACGCTGGTGTTTGTCGAAGTCCGTTTCCGCAAAAATAATATTTTCGGTGGCGGACTGGAAAGCATTACTCCCGCCAAACAGCAAAATTACGCAGGACTGCCGAGCTATACCTGCAACAAAATCACCGTCAATAAAAATGCACGATTTGATGTTGTCTCCATGTCAAAAAACACTCAAACTAGGGATGGTAAGCAGCAATATACCTTTGACTGGATCAGCAATGCTTTTTAAAAAACGACTTAATTGCAGGTTTTAGGTCATATCAATCAACTCATCAGACTTATAACATGTAACTTATAACTATGTTTCATATTTATATGGAATTAATCTCGCGAATTAATAAAAACTTTCAGGACAGCATCAGCACCAAACAACTGGCTGCTGAAATCCTTGCTGAACCAATCAATCGAGCCGCACAAATGATTACCCAATGCTTCTTAAATGGTGGCAAGGTACTCTCCTGCGGTAATGGCGGTTCCGCGGGTGAGGCCTAGCATTTCTCATCTGAGAAGTGCTCAACCGCTTTGGTCGACGCCCTGGTCTGCCCGCCATTGCCCATCAACCACAGACAGTTCTACCGTAACTCCATTGCAAAATGACCAGTTACAAGCAGATATTTTCCAAACAGGTCACTGCCCTGGGCCAGTCTGGTGATATCCTGCTGGCGATCAGCACCAGTGGCAATTCGGATAACGTCAACATGGCAATCGATGCAGCGCATGACCGCGAGATGACAGTCATCGCGCTGGACGGTAAGTCAGGTGGAGAGATGGCGGCACGCCTGTCACTCAACGACGTTGAAATACGTGTACCCTCCGAATCAACCGCACGCATACAGGAAGTGCATTTACTGGTTATCCACTGTATATGCGATCTCGTTGATCACCAGCTGCTAGGCGGATAAGAACTAGCCGTCACTAACAGATCAAAGCCAGGCTGCTGTTATTTGACCACGCGCAAACTGGGGATGCTTGGGCTTTTTGCTGGCCCAGAACCGGGCCCTGATCCGGCTCGAGATCATCTTCAGAAGAAACGGCACCATCATCATCAGAAAACATCATGCCCTGCCCGTTCTCGCGCGCATAAACCGCGAGTATCGCCAGCACAGGTACCATAATCGACTCAGCCTGACCGCTAAACCGCGCGCTGAAGCTGACCTCCTCATCACCCAGGGTCAGGCCCTGAACAGCCATTGGTGCAATATTCAGCACAATCTTGCCATCATTGATATGGCCTGCCGGCACCATGCAGTTTGCATGGTCGGCATTTACCAGCAGGTGTGGAGTCATGCCATTATCGACAATCCATTGGTAATGGCTCGAACAAGGTAGGGGCGACTGGAAGTCATACACAGTATTCTAGCGTATCAAACGGAATTACGCAGTCAGGATAAAAACGGCTCGTTGAACCACAGGGTTCACGGTTTCGCAGTGTGTACTGGCTTGATTCTGAATCTAACAGATTTCTCTTTAAACCCCAGTGCTCTCCGTGATTCATGGAGATATCCGCTGTTTACAATCTAAACTCGCGTTCACCTTCTGTGAGGCTGAGCTTAAATCCTTCCCGATCAAATAAACGATCAGCATAGGTCAGTACGGCCTTGGCCGCCTTGGGCAACTCGATACCGTAGTGCGGCAAACGCCATAACAGCGGAGCAATGCTTGCGTCCACCAGGGAGAACTCATCACTGAGGAAGTACGGCATGGCCGAGAACACATCAGCAGATGCGGCGATGCTTTCCATAAGCTCCTTGCGCGCCTTTGCGGCGGCTTTCTCGGCTTTGGTTTCGATAATCTCAGCCAGCGGGTACCAGTCATTCTCCACACGGAATAATGCCAGCCTTGTCTGCGCTCTTGCCACTGGCCCTACCGGCATCAAGGGGGGATGAGGAAATCTTTCTTCCAGATACTCCATGATGACGCGCGAGTTATACAACACCAGGTCGCGGTCAACCAGGGTAGGCAGACTGCTGTAAGGATTCAGGTCTATCAGATCTTCCGGAAGATTCCTGGGATCAACGATGATGCTTTCATGCGCGATATCTTTCTCGGCCAGAACAATGCGTGTTCTGTGGCAATAGATAGATGTCGCTGTTGAATAAAGATTCATATTTTAACACGCTCACTGCGGCCATATTTTTATTAACTACTACGCCACAATGTTTAGTGTACGTCCTTCCAGTATTCTTTCTTCAAGCATGTATGCCAGCACAAAGAAAATAACGAGGAAGATCAGAACCTTGACACCAAGGCTACTGCGTTCATTCTGCACAGGCTCAGCCAGGTAAACCATGAAGTTGACCAGGTCAGTGACGAATACATCGAACTCTTCAGCAGTCATACTGCCGGCTTGCGCCAGCTCCAGGTGATCAACATGTTCTACCTCCACGCCCTGGCGTGTCTCGGTCTTGTATACCGCTTTCTGCATGCCCTGCAGCGATGAAAGCACATTCGGCATGCCAACATCGGGGAATACCAGTGTTGTTCATACCCGTAGGGCGGTAAGGGTCCATATAGAAGCTGCGCAGGTAGGTATACACCCAGTCCGCACCGCGTGAACGCGCAGTGAGCGTCAGGTCAGGGACTGCTGTACCAAATACATTTTTGGCATAGTCTTCTGTCATCGCCACCTTCATCAATGAACCCACCTTGGTTGGCTCGCCTTTTTCATTGGTGGTGAAGATCAGCTCACGCAGTTCCGCATCGGTCATGCCGGTATCGCGAGCGATACGGTTATAACGCATATAACCGGCTTCATGACAACCGGAGCAATAATCGATGAAGTGTTTTGCACCTCGCTTCACTGACTCCATATCTGAAATATCGATGGGTGCAGAATCAAGATGAACACCACCGCCAGAAGCAAATGCAAATGTTGGCAATACGCATAGTATCAATGTCAGGATCTGTTTTTTTCATTCTGTCACCCTATCCGGTACTGGTTTGGTTTCTTCATTTTTCGATGTGATAAACAGTACAACGAAGAAGCCGAAATACAGCAAAGAGAACACCTGTGAAAGCATTGTGATCGTTGATGTCACAGGCTGCATCGCCAGCCAGCCCAGCACAACAAAACTGACAACAAACACAGCAAGGTTGATCTTGTAGATGTTCGAACGGTAGCGGATCGACTTGACCTTGCAACGGTCAATCCACGGCATGAAGAACAACAGACAATGGCAGCTCCCATGGCGCCAACACCCATCAGTTTGTCAGGCACGGCACGCAGGATTGCGTAAACGGCGTGAAATACCACACAGGCGCAATATGTTCCGGCGTCTTCAATGGATCCGATGCAATGAAGTTGGCGTGTTCAAGGAAATAACCGCCTCCGTCCGGGAAGAAAAACATCACGGTCGCGAAGAAGAACAGGAACACAACCACGCCAACGATGTCTTTTACCGTGTAGTACGGGTGGAACGGAATGCCATCCAGTGGAATACCATTTTCATCCTTGTGCTTTTCTTGATCTCAACGCCGTCCGGGTTGTTTGAACCGACCTCGTGCAAGGCAAGAATATGGGCAACCACGAGGAAGATCAGAACCAGCGGCAGCGCAATCACATGTAATGCGAAGAAACGGTTCAGCGTGGCATCAGAAATAACGAAGTCGCCGCGAATCCACAGTGTCAGGTCATCACCAATCACGGGAATGGCACCGAACAGGGAGATAATTACCTGGGCGCCCCAGTATGACATCTGGCCCCAGGGCAACAGATAACCCATGAAGGATTCTGCCATCAACGCCAGGTAAATGAACATGCCGAACAGCCAGATCAGTTCACGCGGCTTCTTGCAAGAGCCATACATCAGGCCGCGCAGCATGTGCAGGTAAACCACGATAAAGAACGCGGTTGCACCGGTGGAGTGGATATAGCGGATCAACCAGCCATATGGCACATCACGCATGATGTATTCGACGGAGGCGAACGCGAGCTCGGCGTCCGGCTTGTAGTGCATGGTCAGGAAAAGACCTGAAAGTATCTGGATCACCAGCACCATCAGCGCCAGAGAACCGAAGAAATACCAGAAGTTGAAATTTTTTGGTGCGTAGTATTCAGCAAGATGCTCGTTCCACATTTTCGTCAGCGGAAAACGATCATCAATCCATCCGATTAGCTTACCCATTATGCAGCCCC
>CALODD010000106.1:0-9943 GCA_942491945.1 uncultured Gammaproteobacteria bacterium
ACAACACGCAAATCTTCATTACTCATCAAAACAACATAATCAATATCCTGATTAACGAAGGCGATTACTTTATTGATTCGATCACATGAAACACTATCGAATTCCACGGCCTCTAACTCAATGACAGGGATTGTTGGCACATTTAATAAGCGGTCATCTGTAATTACTTTGCAATTACTGGATAAATAACCGTAATCACGAATCACTGCTCTCGGCGTGACTTCATGAATATCAATAATCAACTCATTCGGCCATGCATAGCGCACAGATACAGAGTCAACAAACGACTCTTCACTTAACAGCTGTTCGATTTTCCTCAATGAGGCATTATCCGTCATATCGTTTTCATGAACGATGCTTTCAATACTCGCCAACAGATCAGCTTCATCAACTAACACAAACACGCCGTTCAGCCGTACATGACGCTGTTGACTCTCTGATTGGAGATAACCGTAATATGTCACAACGGAAACCAGTGAAATAACAGCTACAAAACTAATAACACTGAAATATCGACGACTAAACATAGCTCGTCTCCAGAATTGATAAACAGACATCGGAAAATGACATACCAACTGCTGCTGCAGACTTTGGCACCAGACTATGGCTAGTCATGCCAGGTACGGTGTTGGCCTCAATGAACCAGGCAGTACCCTCATCATCGACCATAAAATCAATACGCCCCCAACCAGACAATCCCAGCACATTAAAAGCACGCTCGGCTTGCGCGTGATAAGACTTTTCCTGTTCGTCTGGTAATTCAGGATTGACGATATACTTCGTATCATCTCGAAAGTATTTCGCCTCATAATCATAAAAGTCACCTGCAGGCTCGAGGCAAATAAAAGGCAAATCAGTCTGGCCTGCTATAAATGCAGCCGTATATTCTTTTCCTTTAACTTCCTGCTCAATAACTACAAAACGATCATACTTTCTAGCTAGAGCCACAGCATCACCCAGGTGTTCTTTCTCTCGAACATGAGTAATTCCAATACTTGAACCTTCATTAACAGGCTTAACATAGACAGGTAGTTCTACATCACCAGAATTAATTTCATCACCCAGATCGAGAATATGATATGCCGGCGTCGTCACACCAGCACTTTGCCATACCGCCTTGGTATGCCATTTATTCATAGCTAGTGAAGACGACGCAACATCGCTCCCAGTGTAGGGAATGTTCTGCTGCTCCAATACAGCCTGGAATTTCCCATCCTCACCATCACGCCCATGTAATGCTATAAACCCACGATCGTACTCATTTGCAGAAAATGTGTCTGTTTTTATGTCCACAAGTTTCACGTCAACATCAAGACCTGATAACGCGTCATATATCGCCTGGCCTGACTGTAATGATATTTCTCGTTCGGCAGACTTTCCGCCATAAAAGACTGCAACACGACCGTATTCAGCGATATCTCTCATGACGATATTCCTTCTGATGACACTTCTGCGAGATACTGTTTTACAACGCGGCCAATACCGCCGGCACCCATAAACAGAATCACATCACCATCTTCGGCCACTCTGTCCAGCACATTAAACAGTGACTCCACATTTTCTACCGAGTGCGCATTCTTTGTACCAAGACTACGTAAAGAATCACACATCAGAGCAGATGACATGCCAAGTGTATCGGTTTCGCTAGCAGCATATACAGGCAAGACCAACTGGTAATCTGCGTTCAACATTGCTTCGACAAACCCATCAAATAAAGCTTTAACACGACTATATCGATGCGGTTCAAAAACAAAGATAACCCGTTGACCTTCGAAAACGTCGATCACCGTATCCAGAACACTTTTCATTTCTGTTGGATGATGACCATAGTCATCAATTACCGAAATACTTCGATCGTTAGATAAAGTTGCTGAGTAGACATTCAGGCGACGAGATATTCCCTGGAAGCTGGCAAGAGACTTTGTCATTTGATCAGCAGTCAACCCCAGCTCCAGTCCCACACAAACACTGGCCAGGGCATTAAGCGCATTATGCCGACCGTATAACTTCAATTTGAACGCCGCATCAAGCTCGTGCTCTTCACTGACCACATGCATTTCAACACCTGACACTGACTGAGTCATAGAAATGCAACGCACCATAGCCGCTTCATGGAAACCATACGTCATGATTCTGCGATGAACTTCCGGTAACAGTCCTTCTATATGCTCATCATCCAGACACAAGATGGCACAACCATAAAATGGAATATCATTGATAAATTGTTTAAATGCATCAATCAGGTTGTTCATATCATCCCGATAGACACCAAGATGATCATTGTCGATATTAGTCACAACAGAGACAACTGGATGAAAAAGCAAAAAAGAACCATCACTTTCATCTGCTTCGGCCACGAAATATTCACTTGTACCCAGGCTGGCGTTTTTATCGTTATGTAGTAGCCGACCACCAATAACATACGTTGGATTCATTTCAGCGCTATCCAGCATACTGGCAACCATACTGGTAGTCGTCGTTTTACCGTGCGTTCCAGCTATTGCGATACCGTATTTCGTACGCATTAATTCAGAAAGCATCTCAGCACGCGGCACAACAGGTGTCATTGATTCATGCGCTGCAACTACTTCAGGATTTTGCGGGTCAACGGCACTAGACGTGACTAACACATCCGCTTGCTTATTATTCTCAGCCGCATGACCAATTGAGATGTCAGCGCCGAGCTCACGTAATCGCAATACATTGTCACTTTCTGCAACATCGGAACCGGTAACGGTATAACCCTGATTCAACATCACCTCGGCAATACCACACATACCGATACCACCGATACCAACGAAGTGAATATTCTTTATTCGCTTCATGTGCGCACCACCGGCATAGCGAAATCAGTAACAGTTGATCGCACCTGTAATCGCTCTTTTAAACCACGACTGATTGACATCACCATACCTATCATGACGATGTGACTCACAATACTCGTGCCCCCATAGCCCATAAACGGCAAAGTAATACCTTTTGTTGGCAGCAATCCATAGTTAACACCGATATTAAACAGAGACTGTATCAACATAAAATGTGCTATCAAAAACACCAGATAACATTCAAACAGCATATCGCGTTGCCTTAACACAAACGTTAGCCGTGTCAGCAGCGCATAAAGATAAACAACGAGGGCCAACACAAATAGCACGCCTATAATTCCCGTTTCTTCAGCGAAAACGCTAATCGTAAAGTCGGTATGCGCTTCCGGTAAATACAGCATTTTCTGAACGCTCTGCCCCAGACCAACACCACTGATACCGCCATTACCTTCAGCGATCATTGCCTGAATTAACTGAAAGCCTGAACCATATCGATCCGACCAGGGATCAAACAATGTTGCGATTCGCTTCATACGATAAGGTTCGGAGATAATTAACCAGAACGCTGCGCCACCCATAACAGCAGAGCCAACCATTAATTGCTTCGTAATACCTTTCGTCAGAAACAATAGTAGAAACATGACACTTACAAGTAATGAAAACGATCCAAAGTCTGGTTGGAATAACAACAACGTTGATGCCAGAGCCAGAACAAAGATGGATAATTTCAGCTCGCCACTCTCTTCAGTACGTTGATAATGTTCAAGCGCATAAGCAATAAACAGGATATAACCCAGCTTAAACAGGTCATAAGGCTGAAACACGACCGGCCCAACTTTTAACCAACGTGCGGCGCCATTTACATCAACCGACAAACTCGGCACAAAAACCAGCACCGACAGAAACAAACCCAGCATCATCAAAGAAGGCGAGAAACGCTGCAGTATTCGGATACCAGAAAAATAAACCAGGACAGCTATTAGCAAGCCAACCAGTATTTTCACAGCATGCTGTATCGTATGGTGATACATGCTGCCGTAGCCATGATCGGAATGAGCCATGGAAGAGGAAGACACCATCACCAGACCAATAGCAACCATGGTCAGACAGACAACCAGTATTCGAGTCAGCAGTTGATTGATATCCAGGCTCAGCATTCGATCACCTGCTTAACAACATCTCGAAAATCGTCACCACGAGCAATAAAGTTTTTATACTGATCAAAGCTTGCGCAGGCGGGCGAAAATAAAACATCCCCTTCACCTTGAGCCGCTAGCCCAACTGCTTCTGATACGGTCTTAACAATCCGAT
Source organism: uncultured Gammaproteobacteria bacterium (assembly GCA_942491945.1). GTDB lineage: Bacteria > Pseudomonadota > Gammaproteobacteria > JAJDYQ01 > JAJDYQ01 > JAJDYQ01. The sequence goes on from CALODD010000106.1 coordinate 4,137, forward strand.
GATTTTGGCTTGCACCTGCCTGACTAGCAATTAATTTTGCATCTTCACCGTACAAAATTAGCGTAGAGATTACATCTGAACGATCACTCAACATTTGAGAATAATCTTCGCCTTTACCACGCCCACCCATAATCAACACCACAGGTTGCTCTAAGGAGTTCAAAGCAGCATTGGTAGAATGCACATTGGTACTCTTGGAGTCATTAATCCAGCGCCGCCCATGTTTGTCGTTGCAAACTAGCTCCATACGATGCTCAAGGCCGGAGAATGTTTTCAGAGTTGACTCGACAGCCAACTTTTCAAGAGAAAATGAATCTAGCATCGCCAATGCAGCGCAAACATTCAGATGATTATGACGCCCTATTAGCGTGATTCCATCAACACCAACATACCGTTCATCATTACGATAAATAGCGCCATCCCGCAGACAGTAACTAACGTCGCCAATTTTATATCCAGCCTGGCCATCTGAGTAATCAAGTTCGTCTTCTTCATTAACTGGCCGAACATGGTTATGACTATATTGATAAATTCGCTCTTTGGTTGATTGATATGCAGCCATATCGTCATATCGATCGACGTGATCAATACCAATATTTAAGACCACGGCTGAATCACAACGATGTGAGCTTAAATTTTCTAATTGATAACTCGATAACTCAACAATACAGATATCAGGCTGCTTCGCATAAGCATCTAATACTGGAACACCATTATTGCCACAGGCAATCGCATTGATATCATTTTCACACAACAGGGTTTCAAGTAACGCGACAACTGTCGACTTACCATTCGTTCCTGTAATCAGAAATACGGGGCGGTTCGTTAACCTTAACAATAATTCAACATCATTAATTACTTTGTGACTTTCGATATCAGAAAACCATTCAGGACGTAACCCAGGACTCTTAAAGACATAATCCTGTTTACTCAAATCAACCTCGCGACAGGAAACAAAACTATCAGCGTCATCACAACAGGTATAAGAAACCGCTTTGGAATCTAGATAAGTCGCTATCGACTGACCTGTGGTCCCCATACCTGCGATTAAAATGTTCTGTTGAAAAGTCATTTACTTATCGCACCTTCAACGTAGCCAGACCAATCAACACGAGAACAACCGTTATAATCCAGAAGCGCACAATAACCTTTGGTTCCGGCCAGCCCTTAAGCTCAAAGTGATGATGCAAAGGTGCCATACGGAAGATACGGCGGCCGAGCAACTTAAAACTTGCAACTTGCAATATCACTGACACGGCCTCAATAACAAAGACACCGCCCATAATGACTAACAGGAATTCCTGACGAATCATCACGGCTACGATTCCCAGTGCGGCGCCTAATGCCAACGCGCCGATATCACCCATAAACACCTGGGCAGGATAGGCATTAAACCAGAGAAACCCAAGACCAGAACCAACAATTGCCGCAAGAAATATCGTGATCTCACCAGCATCTTTCACATAAGGAATCGACAGATAATCCGAATAATTAACATTGCCAGTCATGTAAGCCACCGCAGCAAAAGCACCGCAGACCAGAACTGTCGGCATAATTGCTAAACCATCAAGACCGTCTGTAAGATTGACTGCGTTGCTCGTACCAACAATCACCAACATTGAAAACAACACAAAGAAGATACCCAGGTCGAACGTCAGATCTTTAAAGATCGGCATAATGTAATGCAGCTCTTGCGGCGTCGATGCTGTGCTATAGATGTAATAAGAAAAAACAAAGGCGAGCAATGACTGCAGACCAAACTTCATTTTGGCGCTAATACCTTTACTATTTCCATACAGCACTTTCTGATAATCGTCATACCAGCCAATCAAAGCAAAACTACTGATACACAGTATCGACAACCAGACAAAACGATTCGATAAATCGCTCCATAGCAATGTCGTCACCACAATTGAGATAACAATCAACATGCCGCCCATTGTTGGCGTGCCTGACTTATCAAGGTGAGACTGTGGCCCATCATCACGAATACTCTGACCAATCTGACGCTTAACCAGACTACGAATCAGATAAGGCCCGAGCATTAAAGAAATCGTCAGAGATGTAAGCACACTTAGGATCGATCTAAACGTGATGTAGTCAAAGACACTGAATACACGATCATATTCACTCAGCAGATCAGCTAACCATAAGAACATCAGGCGACCCTCTCGAGTAAATAATTGTTTACTCGTTCCATTCGATAACGACGAGACCCTTTAACGAGAACTGTGTCACCAGGTTTCATATGACTTGCAAGACTGCTCGACAATTCATCTATTTCATCAAAGAAATATTTCTCGCCCGAAAATGCATCGTAAACAGGGCGTGCTTCGTCACCGTAAACATAAAGCTGGTTAACATGAACCTCATCTGCTTTACGTCCAACACTTCTATGCATTTCGACAGACTGATTACCAAGCTCAGCCATACCGCCATATGCAAACAATTTACGGCCTTTATAAGAGCCCAGAACATCGAGAGCTGCAAAACTGGAAGCAGGGTTTGCATTATAGGTATCATCGATCAGCAAATTATCCGTGCCCAATCTCTTAACCTGCAAACGACCATTGGTACCAGCATAGCTTTCTAGACCAGTTTGTATATCGGCCATTGATATATTGGCGCACTCAGCCATAGCAATGGTTGCCATAGCATTAGACAAATTATGTTTACCTGGAACCTGTAGAGAAAAACTGTAATGTCTGTCGCCATGTTCAACTTGCACGCCATCTCGCTCTACAGAATGGATATCCGCCTGATCAGAAAAACCGTAGGTAATGACTGAACGTTTATCAGCCAGATCAGTAGCCTTAGCTGAATAACTGTCGTCCATATTCACGACAACCTGTGCATTTTCTCGTGAACCAGATATCAAATTTGATTTTTCTTCAAACACAGCATCCCGGCTACCTAAACCATCTAAATGAGATTCAGACACATTGGTAATGACAACCACATCGGGATTAATAATATTAACCAGCTTTTCGATCTCACCTTGCTCACTAGTACCCGCTTCAACCACAAGATATTGATCTTCTCGAGAAGCAGACAATAGTGTCAGTGGAACACCAATCTGATTATTATTATTAGCGATAGTGGATGTGGTCTTACCGGCCCTTTCGCAAACTGAAGTCAACATACCTTTGACACTTGTCTTGCCATTACTACCAGTGATCGCAAACACAATTGCATTTAACTGATCACGATAAAGACGAGCAATAACTCCTAGCGTATGCAGGGTGTTATCCACCTTAAGTACAGCGACATTGACATCGGTATCTTTACTAACGACAACAGAACTCGCGCCCGCCTCAATTGCCGTATTAATATAATCATGACCATCAAAACGGTCGCCAGCCAGAGCAAGATAGGTATCACCTGGCTGCAATGTTCGAGTATCTGTACTCACTCGCTTAATAATAAAATCTTCTGGATATACAGCTGAAGCGTCGCGCTTGGCTACATCAGAGAAAGCGACCAGCATACTCACGCCGCCTCCCTTGTCGCTGCAACAACATCACGATCCGCTTGCTGCAGAAGGACATCACCGTACCGAACAACCGACTCATCGCCCTTACCCAGAAGGAATAGACTGCTATCGGACCCTGTATTATTTATTGCATACTCAATCGCTTGTTGTCGATCACGACAAACGACTGTTCCCTGCTTATCTGAAACTCCGGATAACATATCGAGAATAATCTGCGTTGCAGAATCATGGCGAACGTTATCATCACAATAAATCACCGTATCGGAGCACTCAGCCGCTGCGCTTGCCATTAAGGGACGTTTCCCTTTGTCTCGATCACCGCCACAACCTAATACAACCCAGTTCTGTTTTGATCTTACGGTTTCATCTGCTAACACCGCCGTTACACCTGCCGGCGTATGCGCGTAATCTATATAAATAGTGGCGCCCACGGGTGATATATGTGATTCCATACGACCTGGAACGACGCTCAACTTGGCCAGCTCGACTGAAACACCGTCTAACTGATGTCCCAGCTGCATACAAATCGCTATAGCCAACATAACGTTCTGGTGATTAAAATTTCCAGCTAACGGGAATTTCACATTAACCGCTTGGTCACCCATTTTAATTTCGAGCTGACTGCCGCCTTCTGACTTAGTACCAATTGACTTATATACCAGGATGCTAGATGAAGCCTTAGAGCTTTCATTCGCACTGATCTGTATAGCGCCATCTGATTTACTCTGCATCCATTGATGATAAATTTCTGCGCCAACAGAATCATCAGAATTCACAACCAGCGCTGCTATATCGTAGTCAGTAAATAAAGACTTTTTAACATCGCGATAATTATCCATCGTGCCATGAAAATCCATGTGATCACGTGAAAGATTAGTGAACACACCCACAGCAAAACCAAGTCCATGAATACGCTGCAAGGCAATACCATGTGAACTCACTTCCAATGCTACGCATTCACAGCCCTGGCGATATAGCACATCAATGTTCCGATATAGCGTCACAACATCTGGTGTTGTATTTCGTCCCGTTTCGAGCACCTGCCCAACAATGCCATACCCCAATGTGCCGATATAACCTGTTTTAACACCGAGTCGATTCAATAAGTCGCTCGCTATACATGCCACACTGGTTTTACCATTCGTACCAGTAATACCTATTAGCTTTACACTAGAAACCGCTTCACGATAGATTTCCTGTGTTAACGCACGCACAACATCGTCGAAATATTCGACTGCGACAACATTCGCATTATCAGACTCAAATTGTTTATCACAAACAACTAAAACCGCACCTTTTGAAAAAGCTTCATCGATATAATCAACACCCGCACCGCGAGCAATATAAATATCGTTACTAGTGACATCATCGGTATGCTCACATACACCCAGTACATTACCACCAGCTAACAGAGCTTTAGCTCTGTTGATGATTTCGCTGACGTTTTTCTGCACTCGCGCACTCATGAGCGATTCACCAAAGGAGCTGCAGCCACTTTATCGGGCTTCACATCTAGATAACGAAGCACACGTGAGACAACTCGGGAGAATACTGGCGCTGCTACCTGACCACCATAGAAACCATTTTTCGTTGGATCATCGACCATAACAACGACAACTATGCGTGGATTATTCAGCGGTGCTATACCACTAAATAAAGCGGTATAAGCATCATCCTGGTACTCACCTGATTTGAGTTTCTTCGCTGTACCTGTTTTACCCGCGACCTGATAAGCGGCAGTCGCTGCGCGCGTTCCCGTGCCACCTGACTGGACCACACCCTGCAACATCGATAACACTTTATTCGCTACCTGTGCATCCATCACTTGCACACCCGGCAAACGGTTATCATCTTTCAATACAGTGATGTCTTTACGGATACCATTATTGGCTAACACCATATAGCTGCCTGCCAATTGCAGCGCACTCGTGGCGGCACCATAACCGAAGGACAGGAACGCCTTGTAGTGGCGATCCCAGTCAGGGCGCGCAACAAACAGCCCGCTAGTCTCACCCGGAAGTTCGATACCCGGCGAAGAAAACAGGCCATAATTTCGTAACTTATCTGCCAGCAAATCATCATCTACACGAGAAGAGATTTGCACCATGCCGACATTACTAGATTTAGCGAGCACACCCGCAGCATTTAACTTTTCATAGTTACTACTATCACTGACTTTTTTACCACCTATCGTCACATAACCCAGCGATACACCAAATACTTCGCCTTCATTGATACTACACCTTGCTTCAGTAGCAGCGGCCAACATGCTGGTCAATCGCAGCAACGCTGGGTTCAACGGAAGCAAGGCGAT
>CALODD010000107.1:0-19853 GCA_942491945.1 uncultured Gammaproteobacteria bacterium
ATCTCAATCATCTCTTCCGGCATTCCCTCTGGCAACGAGTTTGTCGGGGTAGAGTTGATTCATTAACCGACGGCAGGCTTTCTTGATATCTTTATCGCTGGTGTTTCTGTCTACACCGAGAATCGCGTAGGCGTCTTCATTGCTGACGCCGGAGGGCGCCCGGCTTTGCGACTGCTGGCGACTGCCGAGATGCATTTCGGCCTGTACCTGACCAATGATGGTTTCATAGTCGAAGCGGCTGAAGCCATGCATGGAAGATATGCTGCAGCATGTCTTCTTCATCTGGATGGAGCAGGCTGTCGGCGACAGCGGTATAGACCTGAATTTCCAGAAACATCTGTAACAGGTTGCCACGACGACGGGCGACCTGTCTGAACTGGCGCAGGGTCTCATCGAGTATGAAGTGATCTTTCTTGCCTTCGTTAAATAGTTTGATTGCGGCCTGACGTTGTTCCTTATTGAGCCGCATCTGTTCCATGACGCGCTCTGCCATTTTGATTTCATCCTGACTGACATGGCCATCGGATTTGGCGAGGTGTCCCATGGTAGAAAATGTCGCTGCGAAAAAAGCTGCCTGGATTTTCTCCATGTCGGCTTCGCTAGCGTCGCCATCGGCAAGAATGCCTTCGAAGCCATGGTCGAACTGGTGACCGAGTGCCATACCGAGCAGTCCGCCCAGTGGTCCACCCATCATCAGACCTATGGCGCCGCCAACGGCTTTGCCCCACCAACTCATGGTTGTGCCTCGTCGTTGGTTTGTCTCACGGGTGTTCGCATCTCACATTAACTCGGTGTAAGGTGCGCGCATAATAAACGGTTTCATTCAGGATTGCTGTACCCAATGGCGAAGAAGAAAAGCCTTGATGTAAAGGTGGAAATTACATCGGAGAATAAGTGTAGTTTTTGTGAGGGAGCAAAATGTTGTCACTATGTGACTCAGGAAATTGACCCGCCCACGACTAAATACGAATTCGAAGTACTGGCCTGGCAGGTGTTGCATCAGGGTGTTGAGGTCTATAAAGATGCGGACAAGACCTGGTACATTATTTTCACCACGACCTGTGTGAAGCTACAACCTGATGGTGGTTGCGGTATCTATGAAACCCGCCCGCAGATTTGCAGGGACTACAGCAATGACTGGTGTGAATACGATGAGCCAGCAGATAAGCACTGGTTGTTACACTTTCCAGATTACGAGTCGATTGATAAGTACGGCAAGAAGAAGTTTAAGACCTGGGGTAAGCGGAAATAAAAATGGGGAGCTTAGCTCCCCATTTTCTTGTTATGCATCTTCGCCTGTAGACAGGTCGTCCAGGCTGACAACCATGCCACCATTTCGGGTAAACGTGGCCACAGCACAACCGTGTGAATTGAATTCGACATTGAGGCCGCCGCCTCCTTCATAACGGAAATATACATCCAGGCCTTTATAGCGAACGAGCCCACCCCATGTGCATTCTGTCCAGGGAAGGTCAGGGTTGGTGTATTGAGCTAGTTTCTTGTCGCCCAGGTCTAGAAAGTTCATTTCACCCATGCCTGGTACATGCAGGATATGGCTTCCCCAGCCCGTGAATGTTTTTGTTCCACCTTTGGCAGATACAGTGTCGCTGCTGCCTTCTAATGATATATCGTAAATATAATTATTTGTAATATGTACGTCATACATGGTGCTCTCCCTTCTGATTTGGTTTTTTATATTAATTTACAAGTATGATATTACATATTGTCAATAATGCGAGAAAAATCTTGTGTAGAGGGATAATCTGTAACCTGTCGAACCTCCTGCTTTGAGTCTGGTTTTGTGATCGCAAGCAGGTGCCCTATGCCATATTGTTTGGCGCTGTTGAGTACGGACAGTGAATCCTCAACGAGAAGTGTGCGGGCAGGGATATATGGTTTTTCTACTTTGAGGCGTTCCCAAAAAGTTGGATCTTCTTTCGGTACTTTATAGTCATGCGAACAAATGATGTCATCGAAGTAGCCTTCTAGTGCTGTGACCTCCATCTTTAGCCACAGGCTTTTGTGGTGAGCATTCGTGACGAGCCAGGTTTGTTTGTCGCTATGGTGTAGCTTTTCCAGGAATTCTTTAGCGTAGGGGTGAATATCAATGAAATGTGCGGTTTCACGTTTCATTGCTTCGATATCGAGATCAAGTTCACGCGACCAGTAATCGACGCAATACCAGTCCATGGTGCCGACGACGCGCTCATATTTTTCTTTCATGATGCGATGGCTCTCGTCGCTAGACAGTCCGTTTTTATCGGCGTAAACCTTTGGAACGTATTCGAGCCAGAAATGATTATCGAAATAGAGATCGAGCAAAGTGCCGTCCATATCCAGAAAAACGGTATCGATTTGTTGCCAGTCGAGCATCTGTGTAGAGTCGTGTAATGAAGATTCCACGCAAGTATATCTCACGTGTCCTGTTTCTGTTGACGCTGTGTTTTTACGGCGATCTCTTTGCTTTTACCGAAGAGCAGTTACGCTGGCTGGATAGTGATCAGGAGCATCCAGCTGTGCAGGTGAATGAAGGCAGTCTTAGTTTCTTGCCCGCCATGGCTGATCAGCCTGAACATATCCATGACAATCATATTCAGATAACAGTTGATAGCCTGAAAACAGGCTGGGCTGTCTTACAGCAGTGTCACACTCATCTGGATGTCGTTCCGAAGCTGGAAATCGTCTACAACAAAGAGCGTATTCGAGGCCTGCAGATTGTTTCATCGCGAAATGTTAGTTCTTCTCGTGCCGATGGTTACCGTATCGTACTGGAGGAGGTTAGGGCGAACTCTAAAATCTGTATCCGCGCGGAGAGCCGTATTGTACATCCGGTCGCCGATGGGAAAGATGGGTTATTTGATGTCGTCAACGGCCCATTCATGCGCCAGTTTCTGGATGGGTTTTATCCGCTGACGGTGAAACTGGTGATCGAATATCCTGGCGATGAGCTTGTTTTGAAATCAGTTCAGCCCGAAGATCAAGCAGGCTGGCAGGTGCAACGACAGGCCGGATTGGTTAGGATGCACGGCCGTTTTGAAGGCAGGCTTATGACGCGCCTTCGTTTTCGACTAAAGAGTAAACCATGACTGTATTGAATGACTGGACGCGAATTGAATATCTTCCTGAAGCTGTCAATCTTAGTATTCAGGCGGGTGAAAAAATTCTGGAGGTCTACGATACCGACTTTAATGTCGAGCAGAAAACGGATAACTCGCCATTAACTGCAGCCGATATGGCAGCGCATGACATTATTGTCGAGGGTCTTACTCGGTTATTCCCAGAAATTCCTGTGTTGTCAGAAGAATCTGCTGATATTCCTTTTGAAGAGCGTAAATCCTGGGAGATGTACTGGCTGGTTGATCCATTAGACGGTACACGCGAGTTTGTAAAACGTAACGGCGAATTCACGGTCAATATCGCATTGATTGAAAATGGTGAGCCAACGATTGGAGTTATTTACGCACCTGTACTTGAAACCACCTATGGGGGCTGCCGCGGGGACGGTGCCTGGAAGCAGATCGGTGATGAGGCAGACAACAATATTTATGTACGTGATTTCTTTCCACCACGTCCTATTGTTGCGGGTAGTCGTTCACATAGCGGTGATTCGTTAAATACATTTCTGGATAAGTTAGGCGAGCATCATCTGATTAGCATGGGTAGCTCACTCAAGAGTTGTCTGGTGGCGGAAGGTAAGGCCGATGTTTATCCTCGTTTTGGTCAACGTCAGAGTGGGATACAGCTGCGGCACAGGCGATTGTTGAAGCCGCGGGAGGGCAAATAGTGACGCTGGATATGCAGCCCATGCGTTACAACACCAAAGAGTCTTTATTGAACCCTCATTTCATGGTGATTGGCGACCCTTCGCATGACTGGGCGTCATTGTTAACAGACTAGAAGGCCGTTGATACTCAACTCAGCTGGCATGATACCGCGTTAAAAATGACCTCAAGATGCTCATTTATTGCCTATAAACTCCGCTCTCTCGGGCATTTTTGCCTTGTCTTATGCTCACCCGAGCGAATTTCAACGGCCTGCTAAGCGATGCCTAGCGTACGGCAAGTTATACAGCAGGCCGTTGAGCAACTAACTGGCAGGGTTGAAGATGCGAATGTCGATGCGCAGACATTAGCAACCTTCGTACTGAAAAAAGATCGGGCCTGGCAGATAGCGCATAGCGATGACCTATTTCCAGAGCACTTATCTGATTTGTTTAATGAATTAATTGAATCAAGAAAGACAGGTATCCCTGTTGCACATTTAACCGGCCAGCGTGAATTCTGGTCTCTGTCTTTGCGTGTTACACCAGATACTTTGATCCCCAGGCCAGACACAGAAATTCTGGTTGAACAGGCTCTCCAGTCTGATCTTCCTGAGGGCGCACAGGTGCTCGATTTTGGTACCGGATCAGGCGCGATTGCTCTGGCGTTAGCTAAAGAAAACCCAGGCTGGACAGTACAGGCCCTCGATATATCTTCGGCAGCACTGCAAGTTGCGAAAGAGAACGCCAAAGTAAATAACATCAGTAATGTCACGTTTATAACAAGCGATAGTTTGCTGGCTTATACGGGGTATAAATTTGATGCGATTGTCAGTAATCCGCCCTATATTCGAGAGGATGATGAACATCTTTCCCAGGGTGATGTGCGCTTTGAACCAGAGAACGCACTGGTGTCTGGTGCTGATGGCCTGGATTGCATACGCTACTTAATTCAACATGCACCGAGTTATCTTGTCCCACAGGGGCTGCTATTGGTAGAACATGGTTACGATCAGGCGCGAGCTGTACAGAATCTTTTCAAACAGGCCGGTTATGCTGATATTGAAACGACAAAGGATCTTGGTGGTAATGAACGTGTTACGCAGGCTAGGTTAGGGGGGCAGGTTAGACATTGAATGACTCAATGACAGATGCGCAGCTTTTGCGCTATAGCAGGCAGATTATGTTGCCACAGTTTGGTGTCGAAGGTCAGGAAAAGCTTCAGAACGCATCGGTTCTGGTCGTTGGTGCTGGAGGATTGGGTTGCCCAGCAGCCATGTATCTGGCTGCTGCGGGCGTTAGAAGTATCATGCTGGTTGATGGCGATAGTGTTGAATTGACAAATTTACAGCGCCAGCTAGCACATGGCGTGGATGATATTGGGCGATTGAAAACAGAATCACTTAAGAGCGCTATTCAGGAAATCAATCCTGAGTGCGAAGTCATAACAATTAGCCAACGTGTTGATGAGGATTTATTAGTCGAGGTTGTCAACGAGGTGCAAGTCGTACTGGATTGCACAGATAATTTTGAAACTCGTTTTGCGATCAATCTGGTATGCGTGCAGTCGAAAAAGGCACTAGTTTCTGGTGCTGCTTTGCGTTTTGAGGGGCAGCTTATGGTTTACGATCCGAATATTGAACTGTGTCCCTGTTATCAGTGCGTCTATCCTTATGTTGGCGAGGAAGAGCAACGTTGTAGTGAAAATGGGGTGATTGCGCCATTGGTTGGAATTATCGGTAGTATGCAGGCATTGGAAGCGATTAAAGTAATTGTAGGTATTGGCGATAGTCTAAGTGGATATCTAATGCTATACGATGGGCTGCAGATGAACTGGCGTAAAGTTAAAACGGCCGTAGATCCAGATTGCCCTGTTTGTGGAAATGATGAGTACTTCTTATCTAAATAAGAACAGCATCAGCTGGTTACTGATATTTTCTGTAGTTTTAATATGGTCTGCTATTAACCCTAAAGATACCTTTACCTGGGTTCTTGAGGTTGCGCCAGCCGTTATTGCTTTATTCGTACTTGTTTTAACTCGTAACTCTTTTCCGCTTACATCACTGGTTTATCTGTTAATTTTGCTTCATTGCATAATACTTATGGTAGGTGGTCATTACACTTACGCGGAAGTTCCTTTATTTGACTGGTTGCGAGACTGGATGGGTGGTGAGCGAAATAACTATGACAAGGTAGGGCATTTTGCGCAGGGTTTCATTCCGGCGATGGTTGCTCGTGAAATTGTTATCAGGAAAGGAGTTTTTAATTCTCGGTTATGGATGAACTTTTTTATTGTTTGTTTCTGTCTGGCTTTTAGCGCACTTTATGAACTCATTGAATGGTGGGTTGCTGTAGGGTCGGGCGCGTCAGCTGAAGCCTTCCTGGGTACACAGGGCTACGAGTGGGACACTCAGTCTGACATGATGTTAGCGCTGTTTGGGAGTATTGCGGCTCTCCTCAGTCTTTCACGATGGCACGATGGGCAACTGAAGTATAGAAAGAACAATATTGTTTAAGCAACGTTGTACCAACTGGCTTTAAATAGTGAACTATTGACGTGCTCTGGATAGGCTCTTTGTAGAGCATGTAATACTTCCAGTCCGCTACCGAATCGATCAGCGGGTTCTTTTTCCAGTAGTTTTATTACTATATTACCTAATTCTCCCCAGTCATTTGTCAGTTCCGGTACAGGTGAATTGACATGGGCATACATGACATCCATAGATGATGGGCCGGTAAATGGTTTTTGGCGCTCCATCATTTCATAGAGAATTACGCCCAGGGTATAGAGGTCAGTGCGCTCATCTAGCCTGTTCCCCATGGCTTGTTCAGGGCTGACATACGATGGAGTGCCAACAAGCATGCCGGCAGTAGTCTGGATATGATTATGACCACTGATAAGTTTAGCGATACCAAAGTCGACGAGAGCAAGGCTTCCATCTTCTCGAAATAAAATATTGGTTGGTTTCAGGTCGCGGTGAATAATGTTGTTCTGGTGTGCTTCGTAGAGTGCCGCGGAGATTTGAGCCGTAAAGTTAATAATCTGCCCCAGCGGTAAGCCACTTTGAATACGTTGTTTGAGATCCAGTGCGGGCAGTAATTCCATGACGATATAAATACGCCCGCTACTCACACCTTTTTCATCCATCTGGACGATATTAGGGTGATTGAGATTTTGTAGTAAATCGAATTCCTGCATAAACCGATCACGAGATGTGGGGTCGTTGGAGACTTCAGGAACACATAATTTAAGCGCCATGATTTTATTATCAGACTTTCTGGAAGCCCGGTAGACCGAGGCAGTGCCGCCTTTGCCAATACAGGCTTGTATACGATATTCTCCGAGTTCTGCGGTTCCTTCGAAGATATCAGTATCTGTAAATGGTGGTTTGAATTCTTCGGAATCAAAATCTAGTTTCTCGTCATCGCTCGATGATGTGCCCGATTCGATATTCTCTGCGGCGTTGGACATCGCCTGATCTAGCCCCGCCTTGAGTTTGCTAATGTCAGGTAATTGCTGTGTATGTTCCATGTCTTCCGATTCTTCATAGGAACGATCGACAGCTTTCGCCATGGCGCTGTCGGCATTAAGCATTTGCAGGGTTGATTCAAGATCTTCTGCTGGTTTTGGTGTTTCGGATTGTTTTGGAGCAGGCTTTGCGTGTTGTAGATGTTCGGCTTCAACTCCTGGTATATAAGACAGAGCCTTGAGAAAACGCTTTTCACCAAGTTTCTTCTTACATATGTAATCGAGTGCACCGAGACGTATAAAATTCAGGCCGGTATCGACGTTACATGCCATGTGCAGAAAGATAACAGGTGGCATTTCAATGGCTTCGGATATCTTCTGAAACCATTGCTGGGCGCGTTGACTTTGATTGCCAACATCCATGATGACCAGTTCGAAATCCCACCAGCGAAATTTCAGGCCAAGCGCTGGGTCACGATCAGGGTCATAAACGGAGATTTTTGCATGTCGTAAATGACGCACGAGTAAACCTGCGATGGCCCGGCGATGTTGCAGATTGCCATCAATGATTAAGATATGGCTGATATCAAGTAATGGGTTACTCATGGGAAGCAGTATATCGTGGGTGAGCCTGTATTGTTAATTCCCTTGCTCAGAATATAGTTTTTGAAATTGATTCTCACCGAATGCCTGAAATAACTTCGCATCCTGTGGGTAGCGCATAAAGTGTTGAAAATTACGTTCACGGAGGCGTTGCGGTAGAGGGGAGTTGTAGATCTTCATATCGGCTACATCGATTAACCCTAGGCCGTTGTCATTCAGAACGATATTTTCAAAATGTAGTGATCGGAAGTAGATGCCTTTGTGATGTAATTCTGCGATGAACTTGGCTGTTTGTTCAAATAGGCTGTTGTCTGTAGCTTGTTGCAAGCGCTGTCTTAGCAAATTACCAGGTAATGGCTCATATTCGACAAGGTGCGTTTTATTTTCAGAACAATGAAACAGGTTTACGGGACGAATGGTTTGAATACCTAATTTCTTCAGGCTAAAAGCATTATTAATAAAGCGTACAGCATACGGCGTGACCATTGCTGTGCTAAGCCAGCGTTTACGACGAAAAAGTTTTATGATGTTGCCGTTCTTCAATTTCATGACCTTGGGTCCAATACGGTCTGCGACAATCAGCTCAGCTTCAGCAATCACATGATTGAAATTATCATGATCTATGGCGTTAACGGGTAATGTAGAGTTTATAAAGAGCATGGCTGATTAATCGGATTGCCGGTCTTGTCGTTGATTCATATGTTTTATGAATTCCGGGTCATTCTGGTCAAGTACATGCCAAAGTGGGCGAGGGGGATTTTTCTTAAGTATTTGCGCAACTTTCTTGAATAGAGCTCGAGCTTGTTGGCGGTCCCCGTTGTAGTAGTTGAGCAGGAAACGAAATTGTTGTCCCAATGTTAGCGCACGACAACCGACGCGCGCCATGGCAGCAAAATCTTTTGTTACGGAACCCAGGTCGTTTGCCGCTCTGAGGCGAGAACGCGGACAATCTATCCAGATAACATCAGAGTTCATATTATCAGGTTGATATAACAGCAAGTTTCTAAGCTTTAGATCCCAGTGATAAAATCCATTGCTATGGATAGTCTGAAGCTGTTTGATCAAAATAGTTTGTATTCTTACTAGTGTCTGTAGCTTATCTGGAGCGGGAAGTCGATGCCAGATTGTTGAAATATAGCGGTCCATTAAACATAGATGGTCTCGCCCGCGCGTGACCAGGAAGGCTCCTCTAAGCATGCCAAAGCGGCGCTCTTCCCCATAAGCTAATACATCGATAGTTGGAATGCCCATTGTTTTAAGCTCAGTGAGTCCAGCGGCTTCCACCTGCGCCTTAGATGGCTGAAGCCAGGATTTGAAGCGGATATTTTTATAAACATAACGTTTAAAGTAAATGGTCTCGCCATTATCCAGTGAAAAGCAAAAACTATTCGTCGTGTTATACGACCCACTGACCTGATTATCGCTTTGTAGTGATTTCCAGTCTTTGTCCTCAGCCAGGCCGATAGAGGCTAGTGTATTTTTCCAGTCAGGGTGGACATGGAAAGCCTGACCATGAAATACCAACATGTGTCGTTGAGGGGTATTAAATGACATGGCTAATACGGACGAGCTTCGCCTTTCGGACGTGTTTTAAAACGACGGTGAGTCCACAGATAGTTTTCAGGGTGCAGACGTATCTGTTGTTCGAAAATCTGGTTGATACGCGTTGCGTCCTGTTCGGCGTCGTCTGTTGGGAAATTACTCAAAGCAGGTAGTACTTTAACATGGTAGCCCTTATTGGTTCTTTCAACAAAATAGGGGACCACTGCTGCACCGCTTACACGAGCCCAACGTTGTGTGCCAGTGACTGTAGCGGCGGGTATACCCATAAAGGAAGCGAATACGCTGTGCTTGCGTCCATAGTCCTGATCGGGACCATACCAGACTGCGTTGCCAGCTTTGAGACTGCTTAAGATGCCGCGAACATCCTTTCGATCGATTGTTTTGCCAACATGTGCTTCACGTCCACCAGACATTGTCTCTTCAAATAATGGATTCTTATGTCGGCGGTACATAATATGAAAAGGCTGTTTTTTCCCGAGCAGGCGTAAACCAATTTCCAGAGTGGTGAAGTGCCCGCTAAGTAGTAGAACTCCATTCTTTTGACTCAATGCTTCATCAAGATGCTCGAGACCTTCATAGCTGGCGTGAGGGTGAAAACGACTCCTGGGCATCCACCACGCGCTGAAGCTTTCGATCAGGCTCATGCCGTAAAGTGAAAAATGATCGCGCAATAGCTTTAAGCGTTCATTATCCGTCAATTCAGGAAAACATAGTTTCAGATTCACGTCGGCAATATGACGTCTATGAGGGCCGAGATGGAACAACAGGAAGCCCAGAGCTTTGCCAAAAGGACGTTGCCATGAAAGCGGTAAAAGCGTCACGGGGTAAATCAAGGCAAAGAGACACCACAGCGGCCAGTGTTTTGGCGCATACAAGTGATTGGAGGCGGCGTCTGGCATGCTTAATAGGTCGGTCTGGGGTTGGTTTGGACAAGGCCGCGCATTGTAGCGTATTCATTTGCATATCGGTCACTATGCTATGATTCGCTGCAATTTTTTCTGGCGGGATGTTATGAATCTGGAGATTCCTGACTTTAGTAGGGCAAAAGTACTGGTCGTTGGCGACCTGATGCTTGATCGTTACTGGACAGGTGAGACACAGCGTGTTTCTCCAGAAGCACCTGTGCCGGTCGTTCGTGTTGAAGATATCGAAAATCGTCCGGGCGGTGCGGGTAATGTTGCATTGAATGTAGCGGCGTTAGGTGCGCAATGTACCTTACTTGCCATCATCGGTGACGATGAGGCGGGGCAGGTTGTTACGCAAACCCTGGCGGATGGTGGCGTGAATTGTGATCTGGTGACCTCAAATGAAGTTAAGACGATTACAAAGCTGCGTGTAATGAGCCAGCATCAACAACTTATACGTCTGGATTTTGAGGATCAAGCCGTACCGGGGCATGAGCAGCTTGAAGAAAATCTTCAAAAGCATGTGAATGATTTCGATGTCATCGTTTTGTCTGATTATGGAAAGGGTTCATTGGCTGCGGTGAATGACCTGATTCGTATTGGTCGAGGTGCGGGCAAAACCATTGTTATTGACCCCAAGGGCGCTGATTACTCAAGATATAAGGGCGCAAGCTTTCTGACGCCAAATCTAAAAGAATTTCAGCAGATTGTTGGAGCCTGTGATGGCGATCAGGAGATACATGCAAAAGCAGCTGAACTGATCCAGGATCTGGATCTTGAGGGTTTGTTGGTTACCCGCGGTGAAGCCGGTATGAGTCTGGTTACTCGAGACCAAACTGCCATGCATATCCCGACGCACGCTCGAGAAGTATTTGATGTTACTGGCGCGGGTGATACGGTTATTGCGACGCTGGCAGCTGCTATGGCGAGTGGATTAAGCCATGATCATGCGGTTCGCTTGTCTAATACTGCAGCAGGTATAGCGGTCGCCAAGCTGGGTTCTGCCACAGTCACGACTCCCGAACTAAAACGAGCGTCCCATGGCCAGCGCGGTGGACACGGTGTGTTAACTGAAGAGGAGCTGTTAGCCGTAGTCGAAGAAGCTCGAAGTAATGATGAAAGTGTGGTTATGACCAATGGTTGTTTCGATATTCTGCATGCGGGTCATGTGCATTACCTTAATCAGGCTGCAGAGTTAGGTGATCGTCTTATTGTTGCGGTAAATATCGATGAAACCGTTCGAGCGTTAAAAGGTAATGATCGTCCCGTGAATAATCTGGAATCAAGGGCTACGGTACTGGCCGGCCTGGCCGCTGTTGATTGGGTCGTACCGTTTTCTGAAAAAACACCTGAGCGGTTGATTTGCGCTGTAAAACCTGACCTATTAGTTAAAGGTGGTGATAATGACCCTGACAAAGTGCCAGGTGCAGCCTGCGTACGAGAGCATGGTGGTCAGGTGCTGGCGCTGGATTATGTCGATGGTCGTTCGACCACGAATATCATTAAGCAAATTCGAGAAGACTAGTTGCCGTCTATGAGCGATTACGATGTCGTAGTTGTTGGCGGTGGAATTGCTGGATTATGGGCATTATCGAGCCTGCGTCAGGCAGGCTACAACACGGTTCTATTGGAGAAAAACACCTTAGGTGGACAGCAGACTCTGGCTTCTCAGGGAATTATTCACGGTGGAACTAAATATGCATTGACCGGTAAATTAACCGGTTCATCCGAAGCCGTACGTGGGATGCCTGCACGCTGGAAAGAACACCTTGCTGGCCGGCGTATACCGGATTTAAGTCCGGTGAAGGTGAACACACAGCATCAATGGATGTGGGATGCCGGCGGTGTGACGGCGCGTATATCGAACTTCTTTGCCAGTAAGGTGATGAGTAGTCGAGTGCAGCATGTCACAGATAAACGGCTGCCAGAGATATTGCAGGGGCAGCAGGTTTACCAACTGGATGAGCCCGTGCTTGATGTGCGAAGTGTCTTACAGGCTATAGCAGAAAAAAGTCAGGGGGCAATATTTCAGGCTGAGGTGATGTCCGCCGAAAATCATCCAGACGGTGTTTCGATCAAAGTAAAAACGACTGATGGAATAACGGTCATCAATGCAGGTTCCATAATATTTAGTGCTGGTGAAGGTAATGAGACTATTCAGCAGGCGCCTATGCAACGGCGCCCATTGCAAATGGTATTAGTGAAAGGCAATTTACCGGCGCTATGCGGGCATATCATTGAAGCTAATGCGAATCCTAGACTGACAATTACCAGTCATGAGGCAAACGAGCATGAAACAGTCTGGTATCTGGGTGGGCGTCTTGCAGAAAATGGAGCCAATATGAATGGGGATGAGCTCATCGAAAAATCGAAGCGTGAATTAGCGAGTCTCCTGCCTGAGGTTAACTGGCAGAATAAGCAATGGGCAACACTTCCAGTTGATCGAGCCGAGGGTGCGCAGTCAGGGGGTAAGCGCCCGGATGAACCCGTAATTCGGCAGCGTGGTCGACAGTTAACAGCATGGCCGACCAAGCTGGTGTTCGCGCCATTGGTAGCGGACCTATTATTGGAAAAAATTAATGAGATGGGGATTTTAAAAAACGAATCGGACGGGCTTGTTAAACCCTGGCCAGCTGCAAGTATTGGCCAATATCCCTGGGAGCAGGTTCACTGGCGTGAATAGTCACGATTGAATGGGTAAATTGAACAGGCAATCTTTCTTTTCTCCCGCTATCATTCTCACCTTCCATTTAGAACGATTCGAATGTCTTCCATCCCGTTAACATCTATTTCAGATACTGCTGTATCGGTCAGCGCCCTGGGTCTTGGGACGGTTAAGTTTGGCCGCAACGAAGAGGTTAAGTACCCGGAAGGTTTCGAGATTCCCGATGATAAACAGGTTCTGAAACTACTTTCGCAGGCGCATGAGGCAGGCATTAATTTACTGGATACAGCGCCCGCATACGGTACTGCGCAGGAACGTATTGGTGAGTTAGTTGGAAATGACGATGACTGGATTATCTCTAGCAAAGTTGGTGAGCGCTTCGCTAATGGCGTTTCTGAGTATATTTATACAGCGGATGAAACACGATCGACAGTTGAAAATAGTCTGCGTACTCTAAAACGTGATGCTCTGGATATCGTCCTGATCCATTCAAATGGCGACGATATGCATGTGCTGAAGCAAACCGATGTCATGGAGACCCTCTTGAAGCTAAAAGACGAAGGCAAGGTTCGTGCAACGGGGGTATCGAGTAAAACTGTCGAAGGCGGGCTCTACGCTTTACAGCATCTCGATATCGTGATGTGCATGTATAACCTTATCGAAACCGATGAATTACCCATTATCGAAAAAGCAGCCGAATTGAATAAAGGTATCTTCATCAAGAAAGGTTTGATGAGTGGTCATTTGAATAAAGCGAATACCGAGAACCCGCTACAGGCCTCTTACGATCATATTTTCGGTCAACCGGGTGTCAGTAGCTTGATTGTTGGCACGATAAATCCGAAACACTTGCAACAAAATATTGATGCCTTGATGAACTCACCGGTGGCTGCCTGATGTCACGTGGTATCTATAGCCTGTTGATGTATCTGTTTGTGCCGCTATTTTTATGGCGTTTAATTCGTCGTGGTTTTAAAGCGCCGGATTATTGGCAACGCTGGAAAGAGCGATTTGGATTCATTGATATCCCTGAGTTAATCGATTCAACCTGGGTGCATGCGGTATCGGTAGGTGAAGTGCAGGCAGCAGTACCGTTGATCGAACAATTGTTAGCCGAAGAGAATGCACGTCCCGTTGTCGTGACGACTATGACGCCCACAGGCTCCAGTCGAGTGAAAGCCTTGTTCGGGGAGCGGGTGACCCATGTTTATGCGCCCTATGATTTACCGGATGCCGTTAATCGTTTTCTGAATCGAATCAATCCCGCACGAGTGATTATCATGGAGACCGAGATTTGGCCGAATATGATTACCTGGTGCTACAAGCAAAACGTGCCATTGATTCTAGCGAATGCGCGCCTATCTGAACGATCGGCTCGAGGTTATCGCCGTGTGCCTCGTCTGGGTAAATTAGCCCTTCGTAGAATCAGCTGCATTGCGGCACAAAGTGAAGCGGATAGAAAACGATTTATTAGCATCGGTGCAGAGGAAGATCAGGTGGTTGTCACCGGTAGTATCAAAATGGATATTACTCTGCCGCCTAGTCTGCGTGAGCAGGGCGAGGTACTACGCCGTCGGCTTGGTGCGGGGCGTACTATCTGGGTGGCGGCAAGTACGCACGAAGGTGAAGAAGAGCATGTTTTGCAGGCACTTAAGACGGTGCGTGAAACAGTGAAGGATGTGTTATTGGTCCTGGTTCCCAGACACCCCGAACGTGCAGATGGAGTTGAATCACTGTGTAAACGCCAGGGCTATCAGGTTATGCGGCGTAGTAAGGATCAGGGCGAAGACGTTGCCGATATTTATCTGGTTGATACCCTGGGGGA
Organism: uncultured Gammaproteobacteria bacterium; assembly: GCA_942491945.1. Taxonomy (GTDB): domain Bacteria; phylum Pseudomonadota; class Gammaproteobacteria; order JAJDYQ01; family JAJDYQ01; genus JAJDYQ01. The sequence goes on from CALODD010000107.1 coordinate 14,791, forward strand.
ATTAACTCAGTTCTTTGCTGCATGCGATCTGGCGTTTATCGGAGGGAGTCTGGTTCCTATTGGCGGGCATAATATGATTGAAGCCTCGGCAATGGGTGTAGCGGTTGTCTTTGGGCCCCACCTGTTCAATTTTCAGGAGATCAGTGATCAGCTGGTGCAGGCAGATGCTGCTAGTAAGGTGGATGATGTGGCTGGACTTGCGGAGATGACGACTGTGTTATTGAAAGACGCCAATCTACGCCACGAACTGGGCGAAAACGGCCGTGAGTTTATTAAGGCAAACCGGGGGGCACTGCAACGATTGACCGAACTGGTTGAGAAGTGTTAGCCAGCGTCCAGTAAACTATTGATTGCTACGATATCTTCTTCTGAAAGGCTTCCAGCCGCCTGCTTTAATTTCAAACCATTCAATGTTTACTGGACGCTGGCTAACACTTCTCCGGCTCAATTCGATCGGACTACCTTTAATAAACTCACGGCCGTTTTCGCAGTTCGGCGTAGATTGGCATTTCTTTCAATAACACAGTCGTCATCTCCGAGTCCAGCCGCATCATCCACCTTACTAGCGGGCACGTCTGCCTATAACTTCTCGCTGATCTCTGAAGGACAACCGCCGCCCATTGCCGAGCTTCAATGTGTATACTCTGCTCCGTGTTTTCCGACTCAGATCACGTAAACTTGAGTTGAATTCCCCGGGAGTATCAACCAGACAAATATCGACGCGGCGCGCGCGCCGCACTAACCCTGATAACTTGGCGTTTACAGTGATTCAACCTCCCATCTCACGTTCCGTATGCGCACCGTCTTAAGTACTTGCAAGCTGTAACAATACTGCGCCGTGCGTGCTTGCCGCCACCCGGAGCACCAAGCCGACGGCGTGCTCGCGCAAGCCATATCCGTGCACCGATGCCTGATCTTCCTCTGCACCGATGCTAATAAATCGTTCTATCTAAGCTTCACTGTGCCGCAATACGTACGGGGCTAGTTTGCGGGCCGGCACGCGGCGACGAGCTCCGAGCCGATCGTTCAGATAGGCGCGTTCGTAGAATCAATGGCGTTTTGTAGCCAAATTGTCGGTCTCCATGTTATTCTTTTTTCCGATTCGGATTTTGAAACGGATGGCGGCAGCCGAAAGAACAGGGGGCCATCCGTATGGGTTCCTCACTCCCGAACTGGGCTTTCGCTCGACTGTACCATAGTAGACGTCATGTTTTTCGTCACGACAACGAGACATGCCTTTTTTTCGGCTAACAATTGTTCGATCATTTGTACTGCTGCCTGCACTTCATCTGCCGATACTCCACGTCCCCAGGTTAAGATCGACTTTCCTCAGGGATATCAATGAACCCAAATCGATAACTTTCCAACGTTGCCAATAATTCGGCGCTTTTTTCCGCGACACATGCGGCGCCATAAACTTTTCCACACGTCAGGAAGCAGCGAGACACCATAGGTACCACGTGACATCAGGCATATACCGGTCAGTTGAGGAAGACATCAATACGCTGATGCAAGTGTTTCCCAGTTATAGTATAATACAATCACCCCACTGACACCCAACCCATTGTAAGTATGATCGTAAGTTTTCAAAAGCGGGTTCTCAAAATTAGAATCACAAGAGATGACCACTCATCAAACCTTTCTTGATGCAGATACCTGCTATTCAATTCGACTTATTTTTCGATTGTGGAAACAATTCGTCGGTTTCGGTAAGATTGTAGATGCACATCATGATATCGAGATGCTGCGAAAGCTAAGAACTTTTTTTCGGTCAGTTTTTTCAGTACATTCCTTGCACGAACCATTTCTTTCTTCTTTTAGCTCAAGAGTTTTTTTTTTTTTAAAAGTTTGCTTCGGAACATGCATATCGTCGCCATTTGAATGGATCGGGACGATATGTAGAAGAACATCACATTTTAGAGTACGCAGACATTCTTCAACTGTCGATCGTGTTTTTAACACTATGTAGCTGTATAAAAAAATGTTTTTTGAGAAGCGCTCACCAACATTGCTAGAGATAATCCAGTCATCATCGTTTTCAGCTGGCTCACCAATACGTTCCTGCGCAAAGGCGATTGCGAGCGCTTTCGTTGGGTCCTTAATGCCTGCCTCACTTCGCCTGCGAAAGTAGTTTCAGAACCTGTTTATTTTTTTTTTTTTGGTTTCCTTCCGGGTACTGTGACCTCTTCGTTGCGTCGCTAATTGAGTTGTCCCGAGACCCATCGGGCGCTGACCCGATGCAGCGGTATCTGAAATAGATGTTGGCGGGATGGAAGACATTCGAATCGTTCTAAATGGTAGGTGAGAATGAAAACGGGAGAAGAAAAGATTGCCTGTTTTTTTTACCCATTCAATCGTGAAAAATCCCGCCGACTGAATCTAGCTACATAAGAGATTGACAGTAATACTTGCAGCTGGCCAAGTTGGCACAAGCCCATTTGATTCGTTTTTTAAAATCCCCATCTCGGTAATTTTTCGCAATGGTTGGGGAAAAGGCACCAAATGGGGAGAGCACCAACTTGGTCGGCCGTACTGATAACTGTCGACCACGCAGCTGAATTGCAGATATATCCAGAGATCATCTTTTGACTGCGCTGCCTCGTACTCGATCAACTTTCAGTGATGCCCATTGTTTTTCTTGCCAGTTCGTTTTTCCGAGGAGACTCGCTTTAATTCACGCTTCGATTTTGCGATTTTTTCATTTTGATTCTTTTTGGCTCCATTTTGGGTAATAACCTCCTTGTTCCCTCACCGTAATATTCTCGTTTGCCTCATGACTGGAAAATGTCGGTCTAAGGATTCAAGCATTGGCTCCGATGATATGCCCGCATGCTTCCCGTGGAGACCCGCCGCTAGCTAATACCTTTTGACATAGAAGCCGTTGCATTTTTTTTTTCTGTAAAGTCAAATTACCTTCACCAGCACTAAATATTATGGAACCCTCATTTTTGACCGTTATTCAGTCGGATTTTTTTGCATTGATCTAAATACCATCTGAATTGATTTTCGGCAGACATCACCTCAGCCTTTTTTTTTTTTTTTTTTTTTTTTACCTGTTTTCCCCCATATTCCACTTCGCACATCAAGCGCAACTCCTCCCACTTGGTAAACTTCCTGCCCCTGTTTTTTTTTTTTTAGCCGTTTTTCTGTGACATGCTGCACTCGGCTACTCATCACCTTACTGGCAAAAGAAGTTCGTTGCTGCGCGCCGTCACACCGCCAGCATGCCACATCCATTGATGCTGTGTGTTTCCCTTCACCAGAGCTTAATTTCTTATACGGCGGCTTTGAAGAGTTCCCTTCCAGCGTGCAGGCATCCCACATACAGAACGGGGTTTAATGGGTTTTTTTCCCAGTCAATCCATATTTAGTTCCACCGTGAATAATTCCCTGAGAAGCAGAGTCTGCTGTGATCCCACTAAAGGTGATTTTTCTCCAATATAATTTTTTTGTAACCTGCCTGATTTTTTTTTTGTATTTCCCATATTACAACAATTCCACCGCCGAGCTGGCACTACGACATCGTAATCGCTCATAGACGGCAACATGTCTTCTCGAGAGTACGCTTTGGTTACAGATGGTCGAACGTTTTTCCCCATGCGGCCAACGCCAGTCCCTAATACACCATGCTCTCGTACGCATTCTCCAACATGCTAATTGTCATGGTCATTATCACCACCTTTGCGGGGGTAATTTTTTACAAAGCAAATCAACCGCTCAGATCATTTTCCGGAAAATTGCCGATCCCAATCTTAAACTGGCAGAACAGCCAGTTTAGTAGAAATTTATTGCATTTTGATTCATTTTGCAATTCATTCACCTTTTTAACGCTCAAATATTTTTTGCGACATAAAACACAACAAAAACACTGATAAAAAAAAATTTTTTTTTTTTTTTTTTTTTTTTTTTTTTTTGCATGTTATACATCGAAGCAACCATTGGTCATAACCACTTTGTCATCATTACTTCGAGCTTCTTCGACGACTGGCGAAGAGCTCCTCTTCAGTTGGCGCACCGTGTCCTTTTTTGGGGCAACATGTGGACGACTGATTTTGAGTTCTGGAGTCGTGACTGTGGCAGAACCCAGTACGGCGACCAAGATACTGTGCTTCGTTCTTTCCCTCAAGAACTATATTGATCATGTACTACTTTTTGCGCCACAAGTGCTACCAGCATCTAGCAACCACACCATCACCCACGCCAGTCGCTTCAAATACTTCTCGAAAAAATATCGAGATTTAAAACCATTGTGAGTCTCGAGTAATCAGACTCATACCGGCTTCACCGCGAATTGGCCTGACGGACCCTCAAGATGCAGATCCTGGATCAGTTCAGCTGCTTTTGCATGTATCAACTCACCGTTAGCGGATGCTCCAACAATCTGCTCAGATGGCACAGAGGAATGGACATCAGAAAGCTTGCGCCCTTATATCTTGAGTAATCAGCGCCCGCCAAAGATCAATGGCAATAGTTTTTGCCTTGCACCTCGTTTTTTTTTTTTTTTTTTTTTTTTTTTTTTTTTTTTTTTTTTCCCCTCACCGTATATCCAGACAGAACGATGACATCGAGATCATTCACATGCCTTTTGAAGATTTTCTTCGAAACCTCCTCATGTCCCGGTACGGCGTGATCCCTCAAAATCCAGACGTATAAGTTGTTGATGCTGGCTCGTTACACGCAGCTTTGTAATCATCTTAGCTGCATTTGAGATCGCCGGATCCGCAATTCACGCCACCAAATCCGCCAGGGGTTTGCGTAACAACCTGCCCCGCCTCATCGTCACCGACGACGACAATGGAGGTACATTGCGCACCTAACTTGCCGCTACATTCAATAAAACGTTACCTCACCGCCAGGACGATTTTCGTTATCTTCAACACGAGACGATTTTTTTTTCCCCTTCTGGAGAAGCACGCTGTGTCCCATTTGGGGGGGGGCGATCAAGCATCAGATGCGCCAACGACAAGCACATTTCCCCCTTTAAAGTCGGGAATCTCCAGATTCACATGTATCCCGCGTAAAAAAATTGCGGCGAATCATAGCATAGTGACCAAGATATGCAA
>CALODD010000108.1:0-15634 GCA_942491945.1 uncultured Gammaproteobacteria bacterium
GGTTGCGATTATTTGTCCTGCTAAGTCTTGCCCTGATTATTCTGCTATCAGCCTGGAAAGGCACCAATAATATTATTAAAGAACTACGACATAACCAACGCAGCATTCAGAATCTGTTTGAGGCAACACCACTACCAATGTTGCTCGTTGATTTAGATGACCGACAAATTGTTTTTTATAACAAGAGTGCCAGTGATTTCTTTGGCTCATCAAATTTAATCAATAAAAATCACTCCATGGATGTTCTTAATCTACCAGACGACATCTATAGCGATTTACAAAATCGTCAGATCCGCTCTGGTACGTATTATGAGGTCCAGATACAAAACATACATAAACGACCTTTCTGGATGATGCTTTCAGTTTCACCATTCAATGGCGATGCAGATCGTGTCATCTTTACCTACACCGATATCTCAGAACGCTATCAACGTGAAAATCATTTACGCCAGATCAATTCTTCACTCGACTATAAGGCAAATCACGACGAACTCACCGGCCTGGCTAACCGGACCTTCTTTCTAAGCCGAGTAAATAAAGCCATCCAGGCACACAATGACTGCGGCCTCTTTTTCATCGACCTTGATGGCTTCAAAGTCATTAATGATGATTATGGTCATCATATCGGCGACGAGGTGCTCATAGTTGCCAGTCAACGTATCAAGAATACGCTCCGCGGCGACGATATTGTCTGCCGCTATGGGGGAGATGAGTTCACGATTCTATTTAATTCCAAATTAAGCTCAGAGCGTTGTAATCAACTGGCCACGACTCTCATTCAACAACTAGAAGAAGTTATTTCGGTTAACAGCCTGGAAATCAAGATTTCAGCGAGTATTGGCATCGCTTGCTACCCTGATGATGCTAAAGATGCTCGTTCTCTCCTTGATGCTGCGGATGCAGCGATGTATCACGCCAAAACAACGGGGAAAGGCAGGCATCAGTATTACTCCGAGATGAAACTCTAGCCAAAATGATACTCTGGGCTTTGCGCACACAAAAACCCTCGGCATAATATCCGCCCCATTGATTGCTCAGGCAGATAACCCTTTGACTAACCCTCCAAAAAGCCTGCGCCGCCTTGCTGGTCGAGCCATTGCCGATTACGACATGATTCGTGAGGGTGACCGAGTGCTACTCGGGCTATCGGGTGGCAAGGATTCACTCTCCCTGTTACAGGTGCTACGCCTGTCACAAAAGCATGCGCCTTTACGCTTTGACCTGGGTGTGATTACTATCGATCCACAAAGCGAAAGCTTTGACCCATCGCCACTAAAGGGCTATGTGAAGTCGCTTGGATTAGAGCACCACTTTGTTTCTGAACCCATCGTCGAACTCGCCGAAACTCACATGAATGGCGACTCCTACTGTGCCTGGTGTGCTCGCATGCGACGAGGGCTCATGTATAAAACCGCCCGCCAGCATGGCTACAATGTGCTGGCTCTCGCGCAACACCTGGATGATCTAGCCGAGAGTTTTATGATGTCCGCTTTTCATGGTGGTCGTTTAAAGACCATGAAAGCCCACTACACCAATGATGAAGGCGATCTTAGAATTATCAGACCATTTGTCTATGCGCGGGAACGCCAGCTCGCTGAGTTTGCTAAAGAAGCCGAGCTACCGGTCATTATTGAAAACTGCCCCGCCTGTTTTAATAAGCCAACACAGCGGCAATACATGAAAGAGCTCCTGGCCCGAGAGGAACAAGAACATAAGACATTATTCGCTAACTTGCTCTCAACCATGCGGCCTTTAATGAAAAATGACCTAATTAATCCCACCTGATGGCAAATTTTCTCGTAAATTCATCAATATTTATCACAAGCCACCTAAACTTACGTTTTATACAGCTTATAGGCCTAGCTGTGGGAAATATAATCTATTTTATTCCCAATCATATAAAAAAAACAGTCAAGATAAACCTGTACAGCAGTAATTTGACTAAAGAAGTGGTAAATAACGATCTTATAAAACGGTCGCTGGTAGAATTAGCTCGCTGGTTTCTGGAGCTTGGTCCCATGTGGACCTGGTCAACCGAACGACTTGAGGCACTCATCGTGCAGGAAGAAGGCGCTGATGATGTCCACAAATGCCTCAATAATGGGCAAAGCGCACTCATAATTACCCCACATCACGGTAACTGGGAGCTAAATGGCCTGACAACATCACGTCGTTTCCCACTTACTATTATGTATAAGCCACCAGCCATCCCCGCGCTCGGCAAGCATATGCGAGCCGCTCGAACCCGTGCAGGAGCAAAACTAGTCGGTATCGACCGTAATGCACTGAAAGCGATGATCTCAGCACTTAAATCCGGCGAAGCCGTCGGCATGCTACCCGATCAGGAACCCAAAGACGGTGCCTATGTCTATGCACCCTTCCTGGGTCAGTCAGCACGCACCATGACGTTGTTTAATAAACTGGTACGCAAATCCGGTGCGGCTGTTTTTATGTCGACCATGAAACGCCTACCGAAGGGACAAGGCTATGCTCTTAAATATACCCGCCTGCCCGATACCCTGGGTAGTGAAGATGAAGAGGAAGCAGCGACGGCTTTGAATAAGGCTGTTGAAGATGTGATTCTGGATTGTCCGGAACAATATCTTTGGGCTTATAAGCGGTTTAAGTTTCCGGAAGATGGGGGGGAGAATATTTATGAGCGGTAGCTCGTACACTTGTCATTTCGGCGCACTTTAGGCCGGAATCTATTTATTTGGGTTTGATAACGATTTCGCGCTTGAACGTTTGTTCTATTTCTTTGTTACCTCTAATCGCGCGAGTCCATTTTGTTACGGCAAAATGGACGAAAACCATTTGCTCCAAATCCGCTGGCCTAACGGCCAATGTCATTGACTTAAGCCCTAAGTGCTTGAAATCACAAAGCTCTCCGATAGGAAGAACGAAAGGTACGTCGAGGTCGCGGGGAGGCCTTACGAGGGAAAGAACGTTTAGGCCTGATAGGAATTAAACATCGACTTAATACCGTCAACCAGCGATGCTATTCGAACTCGTCTAACCCCTTGGAAAGCAGATGAACGATCGTATCTTTCATGCTGGATAACGCCGCAGAGAAATTGATCTTGTACGCATAATAACGCTCAGCCACCGACGACTTTATCTTCTCCTGAGCAGCAAATAAACTCATCGCCGTCAGTGACAGACACAGCATTTTGGCATGAAAGTCCTGCTGAATGCTCAAGACGGATTTACCCGAGAAGTTTTCAATTTCAAGCCAGTTTTTCTGCTGTTTGTAGCTTTCCTCAATCTGCCATCTCAGGTGATATAACGTCTTGAAGCATTTTACGGGATAGCGTTGTTTATCCAACAAACTCGTCATTAAGACATATTCGCCGCGTTGGGTTTGCACTCGAACGAGCCGGACTTTAATCGGCTCTATTGATAAGCCTTTCTCCCGACATCTTCGGATACTGACAGCATTGGGTTTGATGTGGATGATGGCTTGTTTCTTTGATGAGGCGACAAAGGCTTTGACATCAAGATTAAATGACGTCGTGACCCGCATACAATAATCCCGTTGTAATGCCCGGTGAGCGGCAAACAACCAGAAGGCAGGATAGCCTCGATCATAGAGCATTAAATCATTCGAACCGGTATGGCCCAGATGTTGATACGCTAGTTCACGTTCACTGGCATCGCATGGCGCAATCTGTGCATCGAGTACGATGCCCTGAAACACATCATATAAACAAGAGCCACGTACCATGGGTACGGTTGTCGCATATTGATTGAATTGGCTACCGAATGTCTGCGCCGTTTGCGCATTGGATGGAACGTGATATTTACTGCCATCAATGGCCAGTACGCGAAAGTCGTTCCATGTTTCAATATCAGCATGATGATAAAACTCATCGACGGCCTGATGGTTCAGATCAATAAACACCTGCGGGCTTAACTTCTTTCTGGCCCGACAAAAGGCTGATGCCGTGACACGCATCAGTGGCGTGCGTTTTGAGTGAGCTATTTCAAAGAAGTGATTGAGTTCGCTTTGTAATGAGCCTTTAATCAGGTTCAGGAAAAAGCGAATCAGCGTAGGAAAAGTTAGTTCACGTTGACGTGTGAAATGGGTGGCGCATTGGCGGTGCTTTTGCAAAAACGCAGTAGATTCTATGGTTTCATTTATGCGGGCATAGATGGTTTTAAATGAGGTCTTCTCGGGTCATGTTTTAAAGCCTGTTAGTTTGTCATTGGACTGATTATAACACCTACTTTCAATCACTTACGGCTTAAGTCAATGACATTGGCCGATAGGCCAGCGTATCTGGAGCAAGTGGTTTTCGTCCATTTTGCCGTAACAAAATGGACTCGCGCAATTAGAGGGAATAAAGAAAGAGGATAAACGTTCAAGCGCGAAACCTCGTCCATACTAAATAAATGGATTCCGGCTAAAGGCGCGCCGGAATGACAGCGGTGCCTACTTCCGCCAAAACGCCGGACTCAAAAGCACTAACAATGTAAAAACCTCAAGCCGCCCTAACAACATTGCAAAACAAAGCACCCACTTCGCGGCATCACTGATATCACCATAATGCGCACCAACCTCCCCCATACCTGGCCCCATGTTATTCATCGTGGCAGCGACAGCTGAGAAAGCCGTTACCTGATCCAGCCCCGTAAGCATTAGCACCATCATAATGACCATAAAACTCGCTACGTAGGCGGAGAAAAAGCCCCATACTGCATTCACTACTTTATCGGATAGTGGTTTTCCACCAACCTTAATCGGTATTAAAGCGTTCGGATGAACCAGACGCTTGATCTCGCGATTACCCTGTTTAATCAACAGTAGAAAACGAATAACTTTGATGCCACCAGCAGTTGAACCTGCGCAGCCACCGACAAAGCTCGACATCAATAAAATGACGGGTATTGCTCCTGGCCATAGATAATAGGCTTCGGTCGTAAAACCAGTCGTTGTGCCAATCGATACAGCCTGGAAAATACCAGTGATTACCGATTCTCCAACGGTATCGCTGACATGAAAGACATAAAGCAGTACAGAGGTTACTGTCGCCGTGAATAGCAGGACTGCAAAGTAAGTACGTGTTTCAGAGTCAGCAATATAAGTTCGTATGCTCAGGTTACGCCAGGCTATGAAATGCAACGCGAAGTTAATTCCAGCGAGTAACATAAAGACAATTGCTACTGCTTCGATAAGGTCATTATCAAAATATCCCATACTCTCGTCATAGGGCGAAAAACCACCAATGGCGATGGTAGAGAAACTATGAGCGACGGCATCAAATATATCCATGCCAGCTAGCCAATACGCCAGCGCACATAGTACCGTTAAACCCAGATAGATATACCAGAGGGCTTTTGCCGTTTCGGTAATACGTGGGGTTAGTTTGTTATCTTTCATCGGCCCAGGTGTTTCTGCACGATACAGCTGCATACCACCAATGCCTAACATGGGCAGGATGGCCACTGCCAATACAATGATTCCCATACCACCTAACCACTGTAATTGTTGTCTATAGTAAAGAATTGATCGCGGTAGATAGTCCAGACCGGTAATAACCGTCGCACCCGTTGTCGTTAAACCCGAGACCGACTCGAACACGGCATCAACCAGCTCCAGATGAGGTGCCGTAGATAACATTAACGGTATCGCACCAAACAGGCTGAGTACTAACCAGAACATGGCTACGATAATGAAGCCATCCCGTAGTCTTAGATCTTCATGTACATGTCTGACGGGAAACCAGAGAACGGCTCCGACCAATAAAGTAGTCAGAAAGGCGATGATAAACGGCATCGCCTGCCCATCACCGTCATACAACGAGATAGGGAGCGGTATTAACTGGGTAAAGCTAAATAGCATTAGCAAGATACCCAGAACACGTTGGACGATTAATAGATGCAAGGTATTAACCTAGAAGAATGTTACGCCGACCTGGAAGAGTTTTTCTACAGCACCCACTTTATTACGATCTATAAGGAACAGAATAACGTGGTCTTCTGCTTCAATAACCGTATCGTGGTGCGCCATTAATACCTCATCTCCACGAGCGATCGCTCCAATGGTCGTACCAGAGGGCAAATCGATATCTTCAATCTTACGACCAACAACCTTCGAAGTTGTCTTATCTCCATGAGCTACCGCTTCAATAGCTTCAGCCGCACCACGGCGTAATGAATGTACTTTTACGACATCGCCTCGGCGTACATGTGCCAGCAGGCTACCGATAGTAACCTGTTGTGGTGAAACCGCGATATCAATTTCGCCGCCCTGAATCAGGTCAACGTAAGAAGCTCGGTTAATCAACGCCAGGACTTTCTTTGCGCCGAGTCGCTTGGCCAGCATAGCGGCCAGAATATTTGCCTGATCGTCATTAGTAATCGCACAAAACACATCGATACTATCGATGTTTTCTTCTAGTAGTAAATCTTTATCTGCGCCATCGCCTTGTAGTACCACCGTACGTGACAGACTCTCAGAGATACAGGTTGCCTGCTCGGGGTCACGTTCGATTAACTTAACCTGGTATTTCTTTTCCAGTGAACGTGCCAGGCGGGTACCGATGTTTCCCCCGCCTGCAATCATGATGCGGCGAACGCGTTTTTCTCTTTCGCGTAATTCTGATGTGACGGCTTTAATATGCGCCTCATCGGCGATGAAGAAAACTTCATCGTCAGCTTCAATTACCGTATGACCTTTCGGAATGATGGGACGATTTCGACGGAAGATAGCCGCTACACGTACCTCGATACCCGGCATATGTTCAGTAATCGTTTTTAACTCGTGACCAACGAGTGGGCCACCATAATAAGCACGAACGGCTACTAACTTTACACGTCCGTCTGCAAAATCCGTTACCTGCAGTGCGCCCGGATGATCGATCACGCTATGAATAGCATCAGTAACAATCTGTTCTGGACTAATTAAGACATCAATCGGAAGTGCTTCCTGATGAAAGAGTTTTTCGACCTCCAGATATTCTGGCGCTCGGACACGAGCAATCTTTGTCGGCGTATGAAATAAGGTATATGCCACCTGGCAGGCAATCATGTTCATTTCATCGCTGTTGGTTACAGCAATGACCATGTCGGCATCTTCAGCACCGGCCTGGGTCAGGATATCGGGATAAGCCGCATTGCCTGAAACAACGCGAACGTCGAGATGCTCCTGCAGATCTCTCAGGAAATCAGTATTGGTATCAACGATAGTGATATCGTTGGCTTCACTGGAAAGGCTTGCCGCTAGTGTAGAACCAACTTGGCCGGCACCCAGGATAATGATCTTCATTGTTTTGCCACTGTCTTTTTATGATCAATACCGAGACTTTTCAGTTTACGGTACAAATGTGTCCTTTCCATACCTATGTTCTGTGCCAGCTTGCTGACGCTGCCATCAGCGTGCTGCCATTGATAAAGTATATACTCTCGCTCGAAACTTTCCCGTGCTTCTTTCAATGGTAAACCCATAATGTCCGGTGAAATATTGATTTCTTCACTAGAGGGTATTTGTTGTACCGATGCATCCATGAGCTGGCGAATAATCTGAGCAGTTATCATTTCACCTTCGGCCAGAATCAGTAAGCGCTGAACCAGATTCTTCAGCTCGCGAATATTCCCTGGCCACTGATAGCGCCCGAGAAAATCTAGCGCATCCTGTGTGTAATCACGTGGCGCCAGATTATCTCTCTCAATCACTCTCTGCGTATACAGCAGAACGATACCCGCGATATCGGCCGCATAATCACGCAACGGCGGTACAGTCATCGGCAAGACGTTGAGGAAAAAATACAAATCATCTCGAAAGTCGCCCTGGCGGACGGCCTGTTCCAGATCACTCCGAGTACTAGCGATAATCCGTACATTAATCGGTACGGTTTCGGTGCCATCAACTCGTAGTAACGTCGCCTCCTGCAATGCACTTAGCAAGCGCCCCTGAGTCTCGGCATCCAGATCAGCCACTTCATCCAGATACAGAGTACCGCCATTGGCCTGCTCTAAGTGACCACTGTAAATTTGCCCATCGTGCTCTCGACCAAAAATCGCCGACTGATAATTCTCACTGGCGATGGCACCGATACGTAAGGTAACAAAAGGCTGATCACTACGATCACTGAGTTCATGAATATAACGAGCCAATGCTTCGCGCCCACTACCTGCCTCTCCTTTTAACAGGATAGGTGAATAATGCTTTGCAACATTTTGCGCCTGCTGTTTCAGGTTACGTATCAGAGGGCTTTCACCCATAGGAGGTTCAACCGCGGACACGCCTCGTTTCAGACGCCGGTTCTCGCGTGTCAGGTCAATCGCCTGCATGGTACGGCTAACAGCCAGCAGCAACTTGGCCATAGACAGCGGTTTTTCCAGGAAATCATAGGCACCGAGGCGTGTCGCCTCGACAGCTGTCTCTATGGTGCCATGGCCTGACATCATGACCACATGAAATGGAAGCTCCCCAGCTTCAACCCATTCCTTTAATAATGAGATTCCATCAACATCGGGCATCCAGATATCAAGCAGAACCATATCTGGCAACTCATTCTCGCAGGCAGCCCTGGCTGCCGCCGCGTGTTCAGCAACAGTAACCTGATAGCCCTCATCTTCAAGGATGTCGCCTACCAGCTGGCGAATTCCCGGCTCATCATCGACGACCAGTATTTTTCCCTGACTCATGAATTATGCGTCCATTGCCGCAGAACAAGGCATATCTATCACGATGCGAGCCCCTGTTGGTAAGTGGTTACTAACCTTAATCGTACCATTATGCTCTTCAACAATTTTCTTGACGATAGCCATTCCCAGGCCAGTCCCATGATCTTTTGTTGTCACATAGGGTTCAAAGACATTATCGATGACATTAGAGCCAAACCCCTGCCCGTTATCCTCCATTAGAAACTGAACATTACATCCAGCCCCATCATCTATTGTTTTAATGTCAATCGTCATCGCACCATCTGCCGTCTCGTGCAATGCGTCAATAGAGTTGAGTATTAGATTATGTATTAGTTGCATTATCCGATCTTTATCAGCACTGACCTGACGCTCATTACTATCTCGATTAAGACTGATCTGAATATTACGGCCCTCGCCTTTATACATATCGATCAGCTGCTCTGAAAGTTCTCCCAGATACAACGGTTCCATCTTAAGCTCAGGACTACGTGCATACTGAGTAAAGGCGTTAACCATTTCTTTCATAGCTTCGACCTGATCAATAATCGTTGTCGTCGCTTTATCAAGAACTTCTTTCGGTTTACCTTCAATATCAGACAGACATTTATGCCGTACACGCTCTGCAGATAGTTGAATTGGAGTCAGCGGGTTTTTAATCTCATGCGCCAGACGCCGTGCCATCTCACCCCACGCCGCATTGCGCTGCGCTTGAACAAATGCAGTCACGTCATCGAACATAACAACGTGCTCACCTTCATGCCCTGCCTCTGGCGACAATGCCGTCGCGCTCACCATTAATACCTGCCGACCCTGCTTATTCAACAAGTTGATCTGTTCCTGCCACTCGCTCTGTTCATTATTCATATTACGTTTTATACAGAAATATAACTCCTGTAGATAAGGGTGCTCATCAACAATATCCTGCAAGGACTCACCCGTGATATCGCGGCCATCGGCAAATAAAATTCTGGATGCCATTGGATTCATGGTGACTACATTCAGATCCTGATCCAGAGTGATAATACCCGATGACAAACGAGACAGAACGGTTTGTACATAAGCATGTTCTTCTTCCGCAGCTATCTGGCTTTCTTTAGCCTGATTACTGGCCTGTGCTATTTGATAGGTCATGTCATTGAAAGACCCAACCAGTTGCCCCAGCTCATCTTTGGAGGTTACAGGCAGACGAATGGAATAGTCGCCATCGGCAACAGCATGGGTACCATCGACCAGAATCTTCACCGGCTCTACTAATCTCCGCGCCGATATAACAGCCACCACTACCGCGACCAGAATGTTCATAATCAATGCAAATGATAGCGTCAGAATAAAACTACGCTTAAGCTCATCTCGGATATAAGAAAGTTCCTTATAAGTGCCAAACGCTGACTGCACACTTTTTGCTAAGGTATTGAGCCTGTCTGCTACGGGATATAATGCCTGTATTAAACGTTTCTCGCCTGTTACTACGGAAACAGTATCGGGTATAGCGATTACAATTCGGATAAAGAAACCTCGATCCTCAACAGGCTCCATATCGAGATAAGGGTAGCCCTGACGCAATTGGCTATAAACTAGTTCACTGGGCGTATGCGGAACCAAAACATCCGTATCTACATTACTAAAGGCATAAACTCTTCCTGCAGTATCGAGTAACGCGACTTCATCCGCTTCACCAGATAGCCGTAAATCAACCAAGTCCAATGTCGCCAGGCTGGTCGGTGAATCCGCCATGCTCTCTGCCATATTTAACGTTGTACGTGCTTTCTCTCTAATCCTTCCGGCCATGGCATCACGACTTAATTCAATGGCATCACCCAGCGCAGCCTCAATTCTGACATCGAACCAGCTATCAATACCCCGTTGTAAAAACTGCACTGATAGCAGATAGACCAGAGACACCGGCACAACGGCCAGAATAATAAACATGGTTACCATGCGTAGAGTCAGTCGGATACCTGCTCGACGTTGTCGATATTCAGCCAGCAGACAATAAAGCTGATAACCAAATACGGTTGTTAATATAAGCAGGCCAATAGCACTGCCCAGTAACAACCATGAATAGTAAGGGCCAATCGCTGCCGAATTTTCAGTCGCATTGCTCAACAGATATAACGACACAAGCATGAGAGCGAATAACAACAATAGCGGGAAAACACCTAACTTTTTCCAGATTGATGGTTTTTTCTCATCAACCATGTTTTTCTTCCTTACGCCAGAACAGTGACAACCAGTCGCCGGTTAACTTCCACTTGTCAGATAAAAAGGTCAGAGGCCTTAAAGGCACGGGTAATGCATCGCTTGATAAGCCACTTCGGATACGAACAATGTATGTCTGATCACTATCCAGAGCATCTAGCTCCAGCAGTGCAAGATGATCAAACTGACCTAATGCTTCCAGAGCAGAACTGCGAGTTAGATATGCACGTTGATAGTCGGCCAGGATATCTTTAACCAGGTACTGCTGACTCAATGCATGGTACTCAATGGAATGCTCATAGGATTGTGACCAGACCTTATGATCCCAGAACCATTCTCTGGGCAGTAATAACTCGACCTCTGTTAACAACACCAGGGGCAAGCCATTATCTAACGCTTCCAGCGCGGCACGAGAGAACTCATACTCAATCTGCCCATTGAGGATTAAATGTATGTCATCCGTATCAGGTTCAAGCTTGTATTGAGCAAATGGCACATCTTCTGCCAACGAATACCCGCTATGCCCTGCTATGAGCAGACTAACAGCCACCAACAAAGATTTAAGCCAGAATCTCAATGTTTCTCCAGGATGGCGTAATAAAACCCGTCCATAGACTGTTCTCCAGGAAATATCTGCTTTCCAACTGTACCATGTCCCCATGGCTGGCTCATTGGTAATAAATTAGCTTCTGCCTGACGCTCCAGAAAGGCCTCAACTTGCCGGTCATTCTCGTCGCGAAAAACCGAACAGGTCGCATACAACAGCCTTCCACCAGTCTTTAATAGTGGCCATATCGAATCAAGTATACGACGCTGACGTTTAACCACTTTCTGCAATGCCTTTGCTGAACGCAGATGTTTAATATCAGGATGTCGTCGAATCACACCGCTCGCGCTACAGGGCACATCCAGCAGAATACGATCATACTGTTCGCCGTCCCACCAGCCTGTAGGGTCAGCCGCATCACCAATGATTATGTCTGCATGCATATGAATCCGTTCAAACAATGATTCCACACGTTGCATACGTAACTCACTATTATCCATTGCAATAACCTGTTTCGGTGATGACTGCTGCAGTATATGCGCCGTCTTTCCTCCCGGTGCAGCACAGGCATCAAGCACACTATCCATAGTCTGTGCATCAAGAAGTGGCGCAGCAAGTTGGGCTGCGGCGTCCTGCACTGAGACCAGACCTTCAGCAAAACCAGGTAGTTCTTCGACATCAATAGCCTTTTCCAGAATCACCGCAGTTTCTACTATGTCATGAACTTGCGCATTATTACCTTTAGCACTTAATTGCTGAATATAGTCTTCCAGTGAAATATCTCGCGTATTGACCCGCAATATCATCGGTGCCTGCAGATTGTTATTCGCTACAATTTCTTGCCAGTGATCAGGCCAGTCCTGTTTAAATTGCTCAAGCATCCAGGCCTGATGAGAATGCTCTGTAGCATCATTAACTATCAAGGAATTTTCTTTTGCCGATCGCTGGTATTGTCGAAGCACGGCATTTATTAAACCTTTGGCACGGCTCGCCTTCACTAGTGGTGCGCAGTCAACCGTAGCATGTATCGCAGCATGTGCAGGGATACGCGTATAATGCAATTGATACAGACCAAGCAGAATTAAGCTCTGCACGGGTGGCTGCAACGATTGTGCAGAACGATTAGATAGTTGTTCGAGCCAGGCATTTAGCTGCAAATGCCACCGCATAACGCCATAACAGAGCATTTGTAACAACGCTTTATCTTTCGCATCGACCTTATCGGCATGATTGTTCAGTGCTTCGTCCAGTGGCCGATATTCAAAGAGAACATCCTGTAAAACCAGAACGGCCTGTTGCCGTACCGCGATTCCAGCTTGCGCCGAAGAACTTTGCTTATTCACCAAAGATAAACCCTGGTTTCACAATGTCCTTACGCGCATTAAGAAAGGCTTCGACAGGCATACGTTTTTTTCCAGCAGGTTGAATTTCCAGTAAGCTAACTACACGCCCATCACCACAGGCGATGTATAAAGTTTGCTCGTCAGACTCTAGCACTTCACCGGGGCATGCATCACTGCTATCAGTATTAATAAGCTCAGCACGCCAGACACGTAAAGGCTTACCCTGAAAAGCGGTATAGGCCACCGGCCATGGATTGAATGCGCGAATCATGCGATCAATATCTGTAGCATCTTGTTGCCAGTTAATTTCCGCCTCTGACTTTTCCAGTTTGTGTGCGTAACACGCCAGATCGTCGTTCTGCTTTTCCGCAATTGATGACTGTCCGTTAGCAATAGCATCCACGACATCAACCAATGCTTTTGCCCCCATATCCGCCAAAGCATCATGTAGGGTCTCACTGGTATCACTCGACAATATTGGTAAGTGAACTTGTTTAAGCATGTCACCAGTATCCAGACCTACATCCATCTGCATTATCGTTACCCCGGTTTCTTCATCGCCCGCAAGTAATGCTCTATGAATCGGTGCTGCGCCTCGCCATCGAGGCAACAATGATGCATGGACGTTCAGGCATCCATATCTGGGAGTATCTAACACCATCTTGGGAAGAATCTGTCCATAGGCAACCACAATCATGATGTCTGGCTTTAAGTCCGCTAATTCTTTTTGTGCTTCTTCAGTTTTTAAACTGCCCGGCTGCAGGACAGTAATATCATGCTCCAGAGCACATACTTTCACAGGACTTTGACGAGTTTGCTGGCCTCGGCCAGCAGGGCGGTCGGGTTGTGTGTATACCGCGATTACATCATGATTACTGTCAAGCAATGCTTGCAATGTCGGCACCGCAAAATCCGGGGTTCCGGCAAAAACCACCCTGAGTTTAGACATAATGAGTTATTTTTAGATAATTTAGATGGCTTTACGGCTGCTGCTTTCTGCCACCGCGGATTTTTTCTGCTTGGTCAGTTTCTTGCGGATGCGCTGACGCTTCAGATCGGATAGATAATCTATAAATAACTTACCATCAAGATGATCGATTTCATGTTGAATGCAAACCGCCAATAAGCCATCGGCATCCATCTCGAATTCCCCCCCCTGAGGGTTCAGCGCTTTCACCGTGATGTTATCGGCTCGTTCTACTTTTTCAAATATACCAGGCACGGATAGACATCCCTCATCCATCTGTTCTACTCCATCGAGTCGTGTGATTTCGGGATTAATCAGGGCCACTGCTCCGCTTTTATCCTCACTGACATCCACAACAATAACTCGTTGATCGATATTCACCTGAACAGCGGCCAGACCAATTCCAGGGGCGTCATACATGGTTTCAAACATGTCTTCGACCAGCTGCCGAGTCGCATCCGTAACGGACTCCACCGGTTTCGCCTTGTTACGTAACCGGTCATCGGGGAAATGCAAAATATCTAGTAAGGCCATAATAATCTCGAAAAATTCTCGTATTCTCACCCAAGTGCAGGAAATCTAAGAAATAATACTGGAATAATCAGAAATTCTGTCTTAGGATTAAGTGAGGTATGCCTGCTACATTATAATAGCGAAGAGATAGCTATGACTGTGAAACGCATTTTTCCCCATTCGCTGGCCACATTACTACTAGCTGGTGTCCTGGCAGCATTTACTCTGCAGGCGACCGCTGACACACTAAAAATTAAGGAAGGTGCGCCTACGGCCTATACCGTTGTTAAAGGAGATACCCTGTGGGATATTTCCGGCCGCTACCTCGATCAGCCCTGGCGCTGGCCAGATCTCTGGGAAGGCAACCCTCAAATTGCCAACCCTCATTTAATCTATCCAGGCGATGTCATCTCATTGTACTACGAAGATGGTCAACCACGCCTTGGTATTAATCGTGGTACTCAAAATATTAAATTGAGTCCTCAGGTTCGCGAAACCCGTATTGATAATGCCATTCCTACGGTGCCTATCGAAGCGATACAACAGTTCCTACGTGATATCAAAGTACTCGACAAAGCGAGTATGGAAAAAGCGCCTTATGTCATCAGCGGGCAAGAAAGTAGAATCCTGACAGCAACAGGTGACCGAATCTATGCCATGGGGCTAAATGATGCGTCACAGAAAAATCACCAGATCTACCACCTTGGCGACCCTATCCACGACCCCGATACCAGCGAAATCATTGCTCACGAGGGAATTTTTGTTGCCAACACTGAATTAGAAACGTTAGGTGAACCATCTACCCTAATAGTAACCAGCAGCCGTCGTGAAATTGCAATTGGAGATCGCCTGGTTGTATCCGAGAGTTGCGTATACAACTGAGTAATTTTTCACCCCAAAGTCCCAGCGCATGATCTTAAAGGCAAGATCCTTAATGTCGTCGATGGCACGGGTATTATTGGTCGCCATCAGGCCGTAATCGTAAATCTAGGTAAAGCCGATGGTCTGGCTCGTGGCAACGTACTATCCTCATTCACGAAAGAAGAAATCGTTACTAACAAAGTTACAACCGACGACCCCAAGGATACGGTAACACTGCCTATGGAGCGTTCGGGCACACTAATGATCATTCGTGCTTTCGAAAAGTTGAGCTATGCGCTGGTAATGGAGTCACGCCTACCTCTGCGCATCAAGGACGAAGTCCGCACGCCAAAATAAGCCCTAGACTCGGCACTCATGACTGCAGAAGATCAGCGCAACTGGCTTGCGCTTTTTCTTGTTCCACAGCTAGGTTCTGTAAAAATGCTACGGCTACTCGGAACGTGTGGGAAGCCCCGAAAATGATTCTTTGCCAATCAGATCTCGAACTCTACCATGGCGAGTTTAACTCGCCCACGAATCTCAGCTCTCCGTCAA
>CALODD010000109.1:0-23810 GCA_942491945.1 uncultured Gammaproteobacteria bacterium
AAGAGAAAGCGGAAGCGGGTAATGAAAACGCCAAAGCGGTTATGCAGTCATGGGCTGATGCCGAGTGGTTTACTCGTAAGAATGATGTTCCTGCAGAAATTAAAGTGACTGTATTCAAGGTAACTGGTGAGACGAATACTGATGATCTGTCACCTGCACAGGATGCATGGTCGCGTCCTGATATTCCATTACACGCCAAGGCGATGCTGAAAAACGAACGTGATGGTATTACACCTGAAGAGCAAGGTGTTGTTGGCCCACTGAAGCAACTGGAAGAGTTAAAGGCCAAGGGCAATCCGCTGGCTTATGTTGGTGACGTTGTCGGTACCGGTTCTTCACGTAAGTCTGCTGCTAACTCTGTGCTGTGGCACATGGGTAGAGATATCCCTCACGTCCCTAACAAACGTGTCGGCGGTGTTGTGCTAGGTAGCAAGATTGCACCTATCTTCTTCAATACGGTTGAAGACTCTGGCGCATTGCCAATCGAAGTTTCTGTTGATGACTTGAACATGGGCGATGTGATTGTTGTTAAGCCTTATGATGGTGTGATTACGAACGAAGCCGGTGAGACGATTACCGAGTTCTCACTGAAGACCGATGTGCTGCTAGACGAAGTTAAAGCGGGTGGACGTATTCCTCTGATTATTGGTCGTTCTCTGACTGCGAAAGCACGTGATGCCCTGGGTCTGGGCCCAACGGATGTATTCCGTCGTCCGCAGAACCCTGAAGACGCGGGAAAAGGTTTTACGCTGGCGCAGAAGATGGTCGGCAAGGCCTGCGGTCTTGCTGAAGGCGAAGGTATCTTGCCAGGCACTTATTGTGAGCCTCGTATGGGAACCGTTGGTTCTCAGGACACAACTGGCCCGATGACTCGTGATGAGTTGAAAGAGCTGGCCTGTCTGGGTTTCTCAGCGGATCTGGTGATGCAGTCTTTCTGTCACACAGCGGCTTATCCAAAGCCAGTTGATATCAACACACAGCACACACTGCCTGACTTTATTGAGACTCGCGGTGGTGTAGCGCTACGCCCAGGTGACGGTATTATCCACTCCTGGTTGAACCGTATGTTGCTGCCTGATGAAGTTGGTACTGGTGGCGATTCTCACACCCGTTTCCCTCTGGGTATTTCATTCCCTGCAGGTTCCGGTCTGGTCGCTTTTGGTGCGGCACTGGGTGTTATTCCTCTGGATATGCCTGAATCTGTGCTGGTTAAGTTCACGGGTGAAATGCAGCCGGGAATTACCCTGCGTGATCTGGTTAATGCCATTCCATACGAAGCTCTGAAGCGTGGTCTGCTGACCATTGAAAAGAAAGGTAAGAAAAACATCTATAACGGTCGAGTGCTGGAAATCCAGGGTCTACCTGACCTGACTGTTGAGCAGGCATTCGAACTGTCTGATGCATCAGCTGAGCGTTCTGCCGGTGGTTGTACCGTCGAGCTTTCTGAAGATTCAGTGGCTGAGTACCTGCGTTCTAACATCACCATGCTGCGCTGGATGATCGATAATGATTACGACGACAAGCGTACCCTGGAACGTCGCGCACGTGCTATGGAAGCCTGGTTAGAGGATCCAAAGCTTATGCGTGCCGATGAAGATGCTGAGTATGCCGAGGTTATTGAAATCAATATGTCTGAGATCAAAGAACCTCTGCTCGCATGTCCAAATGATCCAGATGATGTGAAGCCTCTGTCAGAAATTGCGGGTCGCAAGATTGATGAAGTCTTTATCGGTTCCTGTATGACTAATATCGGTCACTTTCGTGCGGCTGCTAAATTACTGCAGGAGTCGGGTGCATCTATTCCAACTCGCCTGTGGATCGCGCCACCCACCAAGATGGATGAAGCTCAGTTGATGGAAGAAGGTGTCTACAATGTTTATGCAGCTGCCGGCGCACGTACCGAGATGCCAGGCTGTTCACTGTGCATGGGTAACCAGGCACGTATCGCAGCCAACTCTACGGCGGTTTCGACTTCAACACGTAACTTCCCGAATCGTCTGGGACAGGGTGCTGATGTCTTTCTCGCTTCGGCTGAGCTTGCAGCGATTGCTTCCATTATGGGTAAGTTGCCAACGGTTGATGAATACATGGAATATGCACAGAAAATCGATTCCATGGGATCTGAAATCTACAAGTATCTGAACTTTGATCAGATGTCTGATTTTGTAGAGTCAGCTGATCGTGGTCGTGAAATTGCGGTAGAGCTTGTTGCCTGATATTTCAAAGTCGCTAAGTAATAAAAAGGCCCGCTTTAGCGGGCCTTTTTATTTGTGTACAAATAATTAGTGTGCGAATTAATCACGCATTCTGAATCCTGCATGACAGGTTGTGCAGGCTGCGGCGAGTTCATTGAAGCGATCGAATATCTGAGGTGATATCGGATCGGCATTGACGCCCGGTCTCGCGCGGTAATCAAAGCCTTTGTGCATTCTTGGATAAAGCGCAGCTTCTTCACCTGTTGGTTTCTTTGTCAGTTCATCTGCCATGGCCTGTGCTGCAACTTTAAGCGCATCGGCATTTGTCTTGAAGGTCTCTTCGTTTCCCCAGTAAGAAGGTGCAGTATTTGACCCTGAAGCGGCAATTGATCCAGTCTGGAAATAACGCGAAAGATTATCACCTGAGGCGTGTTCAATACGCCTGGCCATGTTAATTGCATTATTGCGATCAAAACGAAAACGTCCGTAAAGCATATCGGAAAGACTATCCATTGCATCATCGTGGTCTGACATAAGTTGTTGTCGATCCATCTTCATTTTATTTCTGTCGTAGGGAGACATGTACGGTGGATAGTAATAACCCTGTGGTGGGTAATATCCGGGGCCGTTCCATCGATTAGCATTGTTGTCCGCTGACCAGCCCCAGTTGGGGGTGCTCCATGATCCGCCACTCTTATTGGAATTCCATGAATCACCAACTGAAAAAGAATTACCCCATGATAATGCCAGACCAGAAAAGCTGAGTGCACTGAGTAACAGTGCAAGTTTTGTATATGTGCGCATGATAAATATCCGTTTATAAAACATGTTTTATAAATGCTAGATGAACCTGAAAGAGGATTGATGACGTGGGTCAATTTCAGGTAATTTTCTAGAATACTCTGGCTACAGATTCATGAGATGAATACCGATGATGAGTATCGCTATCATTGTGTTTTCGGTAGATGTCTTGAGATATGAGTGCGGGAAAATAATCCATAAAATATTAGTTGTTAAGACGTGCTCAGTTTGTCTTTTACTTATACATTTTTCTTCAAGTTAACATTTGTTAACAATTCGTTTGACGTCTTTTTTAGGACGCTTCTATTCCATATAGGTATAGAGTGATAACTTGTCCGGCTTGGGGGAGCGAGTGGATTGCACAATATGTGTGATTCATTCGTGCCGGAATAAAAGAGAAATTATGAGTCGACGTTATTTATATATTCTGGTTGTTAGTATGGCCGTTTTCGCGACGCTTTACTTTGTTATTAGCGGCGCGAAAAAAGATCATGAGCAATATCTGTCTGAGCAACACATGTCGATGGAAGCTCAGGTTCACGGTGTTGTTGAAGAGGTTGTTAATGTCATTCGGGAGAAACGACAGCTGCTGTATTTCCTGTCGTATGTGGAAAAAGATCGTCTCTCGGCATTATCAAAAAATCCGGAAAACGACGAAGTATTTTCCAGTTTGCATAATGTGCTTGAAAAATATATCAATTACTATGCCACCTTTACGATTGCCGACAGTCAGGGGAAAATCATCCTGAGTAAGGTGCCGAAGTTTGTTGGCAAAACCTGTCGTAAGGATTTACAAAGTTTTTCCAAAGCCAATATTAATCATGTTCATGGTGATGCCATCGTTGATTACAATCCTTACATTCATTCCAGTAAGGCATTGAATCATTACGACATCATGGTGCCGTTTACTGACAATGAAGAGAATCGGCGAGTATTTTTTGCGTCATTTGAGGCCAAAGAGTTTGCGGACATTATGGCTAAGTATGAATTGAAAAATACAACACTCGCGCTAATGAGAAGCGAGGATGAAGACCGTCTTGAGGCGACAGCTCAGGGTACGCGAGGTGTTATCAATGAACAGCGTGAATTAAATTTAAGCCAGCAGGAAGTGGAGTCGATTGTTATTAAAAAATCCATACCTGAAACACGCTTTAAGGTGGTTGCAATGCCTCTACCGCTAACTTTGTTTGATGATGCCTATGACAAAATTCACCAAAAAACAGCGTTGACCGTAGCGTTTATTATTTTGCTCTGGCTCATTATTATCTATTTTATAAATCGTCTTGAGAAAGAGCAGAGTCTACATATACAAAAAATACAGGACTTAAATGAGTCTCTGGAAGAAAGAGTTACCGAGCGAACCAGAAGTTTTGAAATTGCACGTGATGAAGCTATAACTGCGAAGCAGATGGCGGTTCGTGCGAATAAAGCTAAATCTAAATTCCTGTCACGTATGAGTCATGAGTTGCGTACACCGTTAAATGCAATTATCGGCTTTTCACAGTTAATTAAATATCGTTCGGGTGTCGATGACAGCAGCAAGAAAGATGTGGAGCTAATTCACGATGCAGGACAACATCTTCTGGTTCTGATTGATGAGGTGCTTGATTTGTCCAAAGTTGAGAGCGGTCGTCTGGTGGTCTCGATGGAAGCTCTGGAATTAAAGAAAGTTCTGGAAGAGTGTTATTCATTGTTTCACCCGATGGCGAAAGATAAAGGTATATCGCTGAGCTTCAATACGAATGTGAATTATGTCATCAAGGCCGACCATACTCGTTTGAAACAGGCTCTCCTGAATCTGTTGTCGAATGCGCTTAAATATAATCGTGACAAAGGTAGTATCGAAGTTAGTTATGCCGTTCAGGATGACGATAAACTGGAAATAATGGTGTCAGATACTGGGCGCGGTATTAGTGAAGAACATCTTGGCAGCCTGTTCGAGCCGTTTGAACGTCTGGGCGAAGAGTTTGGTGAGGTTGAAGGCACTGGTATTGGTCTGACCATTACACGACAGTTAATCGAATTGATGGGTGGTAAGATCGATGTGGAAAGTGTGGTCGGTAAAGGGAAGTACGTTCCGAATTACCTTGAAGTTATGTGATGAAACGGCACTGGCCACTTTTGATCATGCGTCTGATGAACTTGTAACCAGGGGTGGCGAACAGAAGGGGAAGCGAATTGTTTACGTTGAAGACAATCCTGCGAACCTAAAGCTGGTAACGGAAATTATTAGTGAATTGACCGATTATGAACTCAAGTGTGCGGAAACAGGGCAACAAGGTCTTGATTTGATTGTCGATGAAGAACCAGATTTGATTTTACTTGATATCAATTTACCCGAAATGAGTGGTTTTGAGATACTTAAAGAGTTGAGAGGAAACCATTTATTTGAGAACACACCGATCATTGCCTTAACCGCTAACGCAATGGAAGCTGATGTTCAGCGAGGCAAGGAAGCTGGTTTTGATGACTATATTTCCAAACCAATCATTGTTCCTGATCTTCTGGTGACATTAAAAGAATATATGCCGGGCTAACTAGATCAGACTGGTAGAAAGTTCTCCGCAGAAAAAGGTTTGGATATATCTTTATCGTACAACGTGTAATTGTTCTTACCGTTTGCTTTTGATTGATAAAGTGCTGAGTCAGCGTATTTGACTAGTGTTTCAGCGTCTGTCGTATGTTCTGGGTAAATAGAGATACCAATACTAGTGCCTGCGTAGACTTTCTCGTCTTTCACGTTAAAGGGCACGGAAAACGTATCGATGATTTTTTCAGCAACCTTAGTTGCGAGTTTTATTTTTTTGACATTGTGCAAGATAACAACGAATTCATCACCACCTAGTCTCGCAACAAAATCGACGGTGCGAATCCCATTCTTAAGTCGTTTAGCGAACTTTTTTAAGACAATATCGCCGGCGTCATGGCCCAGGCTATCGTTGATAGGCTTGAAACCGTCCAGGTCGAGATACAGCACAGCGAAACTCATATTGTCTCGCTTAGAACGCTCAATCTCCTGTTCAAGATGTGTGTAGAACGAATAGCGGTTATAGATGCCGGTTAGGGTGTCGTAATTCGCCAGGTGTTCAAGTTCTTCTTCGCGTGTTTTTCTGTCGCTGATATCGCGGAGAATAACGGTATAGGTGCGTTCATCGCCTTTGACATTGGAGCGCGACATATTCATTTCTACCGTGAGTAGTGAGCCGTCTTTACAACGTATACTGACATCTCGGCGTTTGGTTAAATCAAATTGCTCGGTAGTTGCCGGTGTATGCATCTCCGTATCCTTGCCTGTGAAGTTGGATGCATCCATGAGCGTAGAATACGGCTGTCCCAGTATTTCGGTTGAGTTATAGCCGAATAGTTGTTCTGCAGCCTGATTGTAAAATGTTATTTTCCAACCGGCGTCCAGTGCCAGGATGGCATCGGAGGACATATGTATGATTTCCTTATAGCGCTCCTGGTGGCGCACACCATCGCGGCGAGTTTGAAGTGATCGAGCCTCACGAGCAATCGACGGGATCAGTGATTTGAGACTAGCGTTAAGTATTAGATCTTTGGCGCCGCGTTCTATCGCAAGTAGAACATCGTTATCACTGGCGTTTTCGGAGATATAAATCAGTGGTGTCGTGGCAAGTTCAGGGTGCTGCTCACTCAATTCACGACTGGTGTCGATGATCGGTGCGTCATAGTCGCATAAGATAATGTCCGTTGAGCCCATATTAAGATGTGAAAGAAAGTCATCTGTTGAATGGGTGAAAGTCGGGTTTGGTAGATATCCGGCCTGGCTGATGGCATCGGCTATGGGAACGTGAAAGCCTGGAGACTTTGAAGCGTAAAGAATATTGAGTTGTTTTGAATCGGAGGATGTGGGGTTCATAACAACAATACTTGTGGTGTTTTTTGGAGTCTATCCTGTAGCTGATAAATACAAAACAGAGTTAACAATTTTTTTAAAATATGATAAATATATAACCATATATTTAATGAGGCATACTGGTATGGGCGGTGTGCTTAATGCGGTTATCATTGGTTTTGAAGAATTACTGTCATGTTTAGGCGATATGCTGGATTACTATCGTCATTGTGAGACAGGGATTCTGTTAAACAATATGTTCGTTCAATCTGGGTAGGGCTGACTTTATTCACTGCAATATTCTGACTAGTATCATTAAATGTTTCGATACTGGTAGAAAGGGGCATTGAGTAAGGCAAAAATTCTATCCCAATATATATAGACATATATACCCGGGGGCGGTTTTATTAGTGCTATTTATGCAAACCCAAAAATTCAGACAGTTGTCATACGTTGCAAAACTATTCAAAATCGCCGCCCTTCAAGATAATCATAGTTAGGAGCTGAGATTCAAATGTTCGCTGTCAATCCTTTTGCCGAGTTATCGGCTGTAATTTCGCCCTCAATCATGCAGGGGTACATCATATTGATGTTCTTTATGGTTGTCGGCGGCACTATTCTCGACATGATGCACAAGAAGAGTGCAACGTACTTCTTCCAGAATGCTGACAAAGCAGCCAAGAATGCACGCCGTGAAGTAAGCGGTGGTGACAAAGTTGGTATGGCTGTTGCTACTGTTGCCAACGAAGTTCTGACTTCTGCAGAATTCGCTAGCACACGTCGTCGCCTGTCTCATCTGCTAACGATGTACGGCTTTATCCTTTTCGTTGTGGCTACTGCATGGTTAATCTTCGCATACCCAACTGCTGAAGCTGCGGCACCTTCATGGCTGACTGGCATCTGGCACATCGGTGCAATCATGTTATGTCTTGGTGGCTACTGGTTCTGGTTTTTCATCCGTGTTGATGTGGCTTCAGAAGGCGTACGTTGGTACAACTTCAATGGCCGTGGTGACATTTTCATCGTGGGTCTGATCGCTACAGCGACTTTTGCTCTGCTGTGGTCTGGAACTATGGATAACGGCGCAATGGGTTCAACTGCAAATGTCATTTTCTTTGCACTGTTCATCCTGTCAGCGACTATCTTGTTCAGCACAGTGCTGTGGTCAAAGTTTGCTCACATGTTCTTCAAGCCTGCTGCAGCTTTTGAAAAGCGCGTTGGTAAAGCTTCTGGTTCTCAGGATAACCTGCCGGATCTTGGTGATCTGACTGACCCTGCTCTGCAGGCTCAATTCCCGGATATCCCAGAGTACATGGGTACAAACCCACCAAACATGGGTCTTGGCATTAAGCGCGAAGCGCCAAACCACTACTAATATCCGCTCAACGAACTATTAAAAGAGAGAATTAATATGCCTACATTTGTATATATGACTCGTTGTGACGGTTGTGGACACTGTGTTGATATCTGCCCGTCCGACATCATGCACATCGATACTACCTATCGTCGTGCCTATAACATCGAGCCTAACATGTGCTGGGAGTGCTACTCCTGTGTTAAGGCTTGCCCACATCACGCTATTGACGTACGTGGTTATGCAGACTTCGCTCCTCTGGGTCACTCAGTTCGAGTTATCCGTGACGAAGAGAAAGGTGTTATCGCCTGGCGCATCAAGTCCCGCAATGGCAAGAAACCGACCTGAACCTGCTTGCACCGATCACCACCAAGCCTTGGGGTACAGAAATCCCTGCGCTCGACGAGTGAGCCTGCTCCTACTCAGGAACAGCGTGACAGTCAACTACTTTACAACGAACCTAAATACATTCGTCTCGACGACGGTGATATCCACACGCTCGAGTCCAATGGTCTGAAGATGAAAGAAGGGGTATACTACTAATGGGTTACAAAACTATAGTTGAAGATGGCATCGACATTCTTGTCGCAGGTGCCGGTTTAGGCGGTACAGGCGCAGCTTTCGAAGCTCGCTACTGGGGCCAGGACAAGAAGATCGTTATCGCTGAAAAAGCAAACATCGATCGTTCGGGTGCTGTTGCACAGGGTCTGTACGCGATTAACTGTTACATGGGAACCCGTTTCGGCGAGAACAATCCTGAAGATCACGTACGTTATGCACGTATGGACCTGATGGGTATGGTTCGCGAAGATCTGTTGTTCGACATGGCGCGTCACGTTGACTCAGCTGTTCACCAGTTTGAAGAGTGGGGCATGCCAATCATGCGTAACCCGAAGACAGGTTCATACCTGCGTGAAGGTCGCTGGCAGATCATGATCCACGGTGAATCATATAAGCCATTGGTTGCTGAAGCTGCAAAGAAATCTGCTGACAAAGTTTACAACCGTGTTGCTGTAACTCACCTGCTGATGGACGAAGCTCAGGACAATCGTGTCGCTGGTGCTGTTGGCTTTAACGTACGTACTGGTAACTACCACGTATTCAAGTCTAAGACTGTTATCGTTGGTGCTGGTGGTGCTTCTAACATCTACAAGCCACGTTCAGTTGGTGAAGGCGCGGGTCGTGTATGGTACGCACCTTGGTCTTCTGGTTCAGCTTACGGTCTCCTGATCGGCGCTGGCGCAAAGATGACTCAGATGGAAAATCGTATCGTACTGGCACGTTTTAAAGATGGTTACGGTCCTGTAGGCGCATACTTCCTGCACCTGAAGACTTACACTCAGAACTGTAATGGTGAAGAGTACGAGTCCAAGTGGTTCCCTGCACTGACTGAAATGGTTGGTAAAGAGTACCTGGATACAGAAAACCAGCATTTATCTCACAAGCCAATTCCAACATGTCTGCGTAACCACGCATTTATCAACGAAGTGAACGCTGGCCGTGGTCCGATTCACATGGTGACTATGGAAGCATTCCAGGATCCTCATTTAGAAGAGATTGGTTGGCACAACTTCCTGGGTATGACAGTTGGTCAGGCAGTACTATGGGCTGCTACAGACGTAGATCCTAAGTACGAGAACCCTGAGCTGACAACTTCTGAGCCTTACGTTATGGGTTCACACGCAACAGGTTGTGGCGCATGGTGTTCAGGTCCTGAAGATCTGTCTCCAGACGAATACTTCTGGGGTTATAACCGTATGACAACTGTTCACGGCCTGTTTGGTGCTGGTGATGCTGTTGGTGGTACACCTCATGCGTTCTCTTCAGGCTCATTTACTGAAGGTCGTCTGGCGGCAAAAGCGGCAAACAAATACATCAATGATGGAAAGGCTGACGGTATTCGCGTATCTCAGAAGCAGATTGATGATCGTAAAGAGGAAATCTACAAGCCAATGGAGCATTACAAGGTTTATCGTAATGAAATCACGGCTGGTTCAGTTAACCCTAACTATATCAACCCACGTCAAGGTCTTGACCGTCTGCAGAAGCTGATGGACGAGTACGGTGGTGGTGTAACAGTTAGCTACATGACTAACGAGAAACTACTGAATATCGGTCTGAAGAAGATGAAGATCCTGGAAGAAGATCTTGAGAAGGTAGCGGCAGAGAACATTCACGAATTACTACGTGCGTGGGAACTGAAGCATCGTCACATGACTTCTGAAGCGGTTCTGCAACATACGTTGTTCCGTAAAGAAACTCGTTGGCCTGGTTACTACTACCGTGGTGACTGCATGAAGTTGGACGACCAGAACTGGCATGTACTGACAGTTTCACGTCGTGATCCAGCGACAGGCGAGTACACTATGGAAAAGGCACCTCTTTATCACATCGTAGAAGATGAAGAGAAGGCTGCATAAAAAGTCGTGAGGATGAGGAGCCTCCAGCAGGAGGCTCCTCAAACTTCATTGCTTTAACTAAAAAAGATCAACAGTTATGCTGTTGGTCTTTTTTAGTTAAAGCTCATCCAAAATTGAAAACACATACAGTGGTATTCACATGAACATTATTGATAAGACTGAAGAAGAAATTCTGGAAATCGCGCATCCAATGTGGGAAGACCTAATCAAATATTCCAACGAAGGCGAATATGGGAAGTTCGTACGTAATTTTTCGTATGACTTATTGCTTGGTCTCAATGAGGTGGAAGTTGGTAAGCAATTCGCAAAAAGTGAATTAACTCGTAGTCTTGATACGAGCTATGATTACCTTGGCACGATTCGTCGTGGTGAGCATGTGACTGTTTTATACCGTGTTCGTAGCACCAAGAAAGAAGGTGAATGGCTTGGCCGTCTCGTTATTGGTTACGAACGAGGTGAGGTTAAAATCTTTGCCGCTTCAATATTCTAATTGAATTTATTGTTCTGTTATAAATGCCCGGGTAAACGACTATGAATGACAATGTTAAAGAGATGATTGCCGAAGGAAAATATGTCGAACTGACATATAAAGTGATCGATTCGAAAACGGATGCGGTACTGACTCAGGTTGAATTCCCGATTGGTTACATTCATGGCGTAACAGAAGTGCTAGCGCCTGCAGTGACTGCAGAATTAAGCGGCCGCGCTATGGGCGATGTGATTGATGTACCTATCGACTGTAACAAGCTTTATGGCCCGCGTGATGAAGACCTGGTTATTACCGATCATATCGATAATGTGCCAGAAGAATATCGTGAAGTGGGTACTTCAATTTTGATGGAAAACGATAAAGGTCAGACAAAAAGCTTTCTGGTGACTCGTGTTGATGAAAAGTCAGTCACCATTGATGGAAATAACCCATTATGTGGTCGTGAAGTTATTTTTAAACTGGAAATACTTAAGGTTCGCGAAGCAACGGATGAAGAAATTGAAGCGGGTGGTCCAGTTGATGCTGAACCTGATATCAGTGAAATTGTAGGGTCAGACCAGAAAGTCCAATCAATTAATTAATATCTATTGATTAGGCGGGGTATCGCTATGCCTAATAATCTATACGCTGAAACATTATTAACGCCAGGTCTTGGCTTGCCTATCGCATGGCGTTATCAGGACGATTCAGAATACCTGATTAGTCTGCTTAATGAAGATTCGCCCGTTCGTGGAGCTTTATCTCAGGCAATCCATCGCTATAGTGATACCTATCTGGAATTACGCCCTGATAAAAAGGTATTAACCGAATGGGCAATGTCGCAAGGCTTATTGGTTGATACGCCAGATACCCACGAACTCAGGCTGGGTGGCGCTCACGTCTTCCAGCAAGGTATCGAGTTTTTTCAGGGTATTCAGATGGAAGTCGAAAGAAGTGATGATCCAGTAAAGTGGTCAGAGCTTCATCAAATCATCGGCGACATCATGGGTTTTATTGGTCAACGTAGCGGTAGCATGCACTTTCTTGAGCAAGCTGCGATGTCATACGAGCAGGCCCTTGAAGAGCGCACACTTGAAGACACTCCATATGAATGGGCAACAACCCAATACAATATGGGCATCGTCATGCAAACCATCGGCCAGCTGGAAGACGACTCTCACATGCTAAAGCAGGCCTATGAAACATTTAAGCAGGCAGCATTAGGTTGGCCGCGTGAAAAATCGCCGGATGAATGGTCAGCGGCGCTGTGTAGTGCTGGCGAAGTTGCTTGCATGTTGGGTGTCCACCGTAAAGGTGCACGTACCTTAGAGCAGGCCGTCGTCGCCATGCGTAATGCCCTCGCTGAAAGATCACCCGATAAATCACGCTATGCCTGGGCAATTACTCAGAACAATATTGCTGCAGCACTGCAGGCGCTTGGTACACATGAAGAAGATATCTCCTCACTGGAAGAATCTGTGCCCGTTTATGATGCTACTCTAAAAGCCTTGCCCAGAGATGAAGTACCTATGATCTGGGCTATGGTCACAGCCAATAGGGCTGCCGCTCTTTATGCGCTTGCGATGGAATCTGATTATCTGGATATGGCTGAAAAAGCTGAATACGAGTTTGATCAGATTGCACAATTATTCGAGAGTGCTGAGCTGACTGAATATCAAAAGCTTGCTGAAGTGCGTAGAGATGAGGCCAAAGAGCTAGTGAATTCACTTATTGTCTAGATAATATAGATATTGGGGATGATCATGGATACAAATGTTGCGATACAGGAAGAGGATTGTCGTTTTTGCGTACAAAAGAAACCGGGCAGGCGTCTGATTGCTGACAACGAATTTGGCTTTGCGGCCTACGATCGTCATCCGGCGAGTGAAGGACACTTCCTCGTGATTCCATACCGTCATTTTGCCAGCTATTTTGATATCAATGATGAAGAGCTGGTTGCACTATGGGGCCTCGTTAAGCAAGGCAAAGAAGTCGTGGATAAAAAATTTAATCCAGATGGTTACAATGTCGGCATCAATGTTGGCACTGCTGCAGGTCAATCTATTCACCATTTACATATACATGTCATACCACGTTATGTTGGTGATGTAGAGAACCCGAAAGGCGGAGTGCGTGGCGTCATTCCGGCAAAAAAATTGTACGAATTTAAACCAGACGAATAACTGTCTATGCGAGAATAGGCGACGGGTACTTCGAGAAATGCAATTAAGTTGGTGATAGTTCTGATAAGTTTGGGCGCAGCTACGTGACAAAGCGGGATGTATATGAAATACAGAGGTATTTTGACCGTTCTTTTTCTAAACTATATATGCAACACAGCCAGCGCGACTTAAGTGCGTTTGTCGAGGTGGCCGGATGATAAAAACCTATTCCCAACGCATGCTTCCGCCATTTTATGGTCAGGTGCAAATCGCAGAATCAGATCGTGCCAGGGCGTTAACCATTGATTGCATCACATGGGAAATCCAGTTTGTTCACGGTGCAGGTTCCAATCAATCAACCATAGGTAATCAAAGTAAAAAGCGTGGTTTTCGTCGCGCAGCGATGATTAGTGATCATGACATCAGGCAGAAAAAAGTCGGTGCAAATCTGGCGGATGATCAGGAAATCGATGAGCGAATTCTCGAGTTAACTGATTTCCTGGCAGATGCGCCGCTGCCATTCCCAGCAGTAGATCATTGCGAGTGCTGGTTACTGGATCCTGAGGATGCTTCCCCTCTCGCACTGTTATTCTCTTGTGAGCATGCCGAAGAAATTAATACCTTTCCAAATCGCCCTGAATGGACGGCATTACCGGCAGCAGTTATGCCAATCGATAAAACTCATGATGAAGCTTCGCTTGATCTGGCTCCGGTCAATCATCGATTAGAACGTCTGGTAGCAGAGCGAGCAGGTTATCAACCACAGATACAGTGGTATCGACGTGGAGAGGGCGAAGAGCAGTTTTTTCCACCACTGATGTTAAGGGAAGACTGGCGGGATGAGGAAAGTGCAGCACTATGTCAGCGGTATCTGCAGCGGCAGGCTCCGCGATTACTCATGCTGCATTATATGGAAGACGAGCTACGTGCGAGGCTTGAGCAAGAGGCGAAAGTAAATGCACTTGAAGTTGAACGCTACCATCCTCTGTACCCAGAGGTTATTGATAAAGACCTGATTGATGCGATAAGAGTTGAAGCCAGGATTCGAAGTGCGAGCGAGGACCTGCCGGCTGTGCATAATCGTAGAGATGGTGTGCACTATATGTAATGATCAATCATTCTATTGAGCGATTGAATGCATGCAACTTGAACAGACCATTGTTGTAAAAGTGTCAGGCCTTTCTGTCATCGAGCACTTAAGTGAAAATATAGAATTAAGTGTGGGAAAACTAAAGCAGGCCTTATCAAATGGAAGTGTCTGGCATGAATCTTCGAATGGCATTCATCGAGTCCGCCGCGCCAAAAAGACATTAACGATCGGCGATAAAATCCATGTTTACTACGATACTGATATCCAGTCACAGACTATCCCCGAGGCAAAGCTAATCGCAGATGAAGGCGATTACAGTGTCTGGAATAAGCCAGTGGGAATGTTTTCACAGGGCTCAAAGTGGGGAGATCACTGTACGATATACCGCTATGCGGAAAAACACCTGAAGCCTGAGAGATCGGCATTCCTCGTTCATCGCCTGGATCGGGCGACCTGTGGCTTAATCATTCTTGCGCATACAAAGAAGATAACAAAATATTTTTTACGTTTGTTTGAGGAACGTAAAATTAAAAAACGCTATATGGCATCAGTATCGGGGGGCTTACGTGATTACGAATTTCCTCTGGAAATAAATGATTCCCTGGATGGAAAAACAGCAACGACTGTCATTCAATCAGTTACATTTGATGAAGAGAATCAGATCAGCCAGCTTCTAATTGATCTGAAAACTGGCCGTAAACATCAAATTCGTCGGCATCTGGCAGGTCTTGGTATGCCTGTAGTAGGTGATCGGCTATATGGCTCAGAGCCACATGATACAGACCTGCAACTGCGCTCTGTTTCTCTGGAATTCCCTTCGCCAGTGAACGGTGAAACTGTTAGTTATTCACTACTATAAGTGCGGAATACGGTCTTCTTAAGTTCACATGATTATGTGATACTCGGCAGTCTGCGGCCTTCGGCCGTTAATAATTAAATCAATAATCTAATCACAAATAGCCAAGGAATTTAATAATGAAGATGGAAACTCAGGCGATTCACGCCGGCTTTGACGACGATCCAACCACACGTGCGGTTGCAGTTCCTATTTATCAGACGACATCTTATAGCTTCCGCGATACACAGCATGGCGCTGATCTATTTGATCTAAAAGAAGTCGGAAATATTTATACGCGGATTATGAATCCAACAAATGACGTGCTGGAGCAACGTGGCGGCTATGGAAGGCGGTATTGGCTGCTTTACCGTGTATGGCATCCGGTATGGCAGCAATAACTGCGAGTATCCAGACTGTAGCCCGTGCCGGGGACAACATCGTTAGCGTGAGTCAGTTATACGGTGGCACCTATAATCTATTTGCACATACGTTTCCTCAGCAGGGTATCGATGTACGTATGGCATCTGGAGATGATGTCGATGCGCTAGAAGCCTTAATCGATGAAAATACCAAAGCAGTATTCTGTGAATCGATTGGTAATCCAGCTGGTAATATTGTCGATATGCAGGCGCTCTGTGATATGGCGCATAAGCATGGTGTGCCTGTGATTGTTGATAATACGGTTGCGACGCCTTATCTATGTCGTCCATTCGATTTTGGTGCAGATATCGTTGTGCATTCACTAACCAAATACATTGGTGGCCACGGTACAACCATTGGCGGCATCATTATCGATTCAGGAAAGTTCGAGTGGAAAGATAATCCACGCTTCCCTCAGTTCAACGAGCCTGATCCTTCTTATCATGGTGTGGTTTATGCCGACGCGCTTGGTGAGGCTGCATTCATCGGCCGCGCACGAGTCGTGCCATTGCGTAACATGGGCGCCGCACTGTCACCGTTTAATGCATTCATGGCCATACAAGGGCTGGAGACACTGGCATTACGTATGGACCGTCATGTAGAGAACGCACAAAAAGTTGCAGAGTATCTAAATAATAACGATGCGGTGAGCTGGGTTAACTATGCAGGTCTGCCAGATAATAAATACAACGCACTGGCAGAAAAATATACCGGTGGTCGTCCATCATCCATTTTGAGTTTTGGTATCAAAGGTGGTGCAGAAGCAGGCGCTAAATTTATCGATGCACTACAGATGATCAAGCGCCTGGTAAATATTGGTGATGCCAAGTCACTGGCATGTCACCCGGCGACAACAACACACCGTCAGTTGTCAGAAGAAGAACTGGCTTCGGCTGGTGTATCGTCTGATCTGGTTCGTATCTCGGTGGGTATCGAACACATTGACGACATCATTGCTGATATTGAACAGGCGATTGCTGCGGCATCTTAAGTAGCTATAAGGCTGCTACGCAAAGTAGCAGCCTTTTCTTAAACCATTATTTGGTCTGTTCTGTATGCATAGACAAAATGACAGGGTTTATAAATTTTTGAGTTATCTATGAAACTTCAAGAAATCGATAAATCTCGTTACAGTAAGCATTTTAAGATCGTATTTACTTCTATCGCTGTTGTACTGGTGGTTGTGTCTATAGGGAGTTCAGCCGTCCTGATTCAATTATTTGGTGGCCCAGAAGGATCAAATTTTTGGTTGAACCTGGTCGGTGTGATCATTGCTGCTGCTGTTGTCGCGACCATCTTACAGAGAATTCGATCGCACCCCTTTATGACTGAAGTAGTCTATGTCTGGGATCTTAAGCAGGTGCTAAATCGTATCTATCGCAAGGAGCGAAAACTAAAAGCTGCTATGGAAGACAGAAATGATCTGAATGCGATGATAATAATGAATTATTTCTACAAAGGCTCTAAACAGTTATATGAATTAGATAATAATCTGGTCACGCATGATGATTTGATTGGCAAGATTCGAGAACATGACCGACGTTTAGAAGCTGCGGGATTGGATGCTTCACCAGATAATTTTGAACCTTCGATGTTGGAAGGATTATAATTTCTCAGTTGACGGGAGTTACCATGGCTTCAGCCTGTCATCGTACCAGTAGAAAGAACGCATTCCGCCCACGCTGGATATTCATCAGTAACTGAGTCGGTTTCTGTTTCAAGACTTTGGCAGCCTGTTTTAGATTCTTAACCTGCTGGCGATTGATTGAAACGATGATGTCACCTTTCTCTAATCCCGCGCTGACAGCAGGTGAGCCAGGTTTAATATCAGTAACAATAATGCCCTGTCCACGTAGTCCGGAGTTTTCGGGTAGCTCGGACAGTAGCGAGCCAGCCAGGCGATAGTCGAGCTTTTCGCCGAGAACACTGTTCGCATATTCGTCACCACCGATAGCGGTACGCAAGGTTAGTTTTTTATTACCCCGATAGACTTCTAGTGTGACCTTGTCACCAATATTGAGCAGACCAATACGGTTGCGCATCTCTGCTGAGTTTTTAACGTGCTGATCATTGACCCGTGTAACAATATCGTGAACCTGTAGCCCGGATTTTTCAGCAGGTGAGTCTTTTTCAATACTGGCAATGATGACGCCCTGTTTAATATTGGTATTAATCGCTTCGGCTAATTCTGGTGTTAAGCTTTGTACGACAACTCCGAAGTAACCACGTTTGATTTCACCATGAGTGATCAGTTGATCCATAACAGCTTTGGCCATATTCATAGGTATCGCAAAACCGATGCCGACGTTGCCACCTTTGTTAGGTGAGAGTATTGCAGTGTTAATACCGATTAATTCGCCATTTAGATTGACGAGTGCGCCACCTGAGTTACCGACGTTAATTGCGGCATCTGTCTGAATAAATTCTTCGAAGTTCTGTTCGCTGTTTTTACCACTAAGCCCCGAGCCGCTTCGTCCCAGCGCGCTGATTATTCCAGAGGTGACCGTTTGTCCCAGGCCAAATGGGTTGCCGATAGCAACAGCAAAATCTCCGACTCTTAAGCGGTCTGAATTTGTCATTGGTACAGCAGTTAAACCCTTAGACGGGATTTGTAATAACGCGACATCAGTTCGTGGGTCGGAGCCGATTAGTTTGGCGTCTAGTTTTCGACCGTCCTTAAACGTGACGATAATCTTTTTACCGCCTTCAATTACATGGTGATTCGTCAGTACATAACCATTCTTCGCGTCGACAACAACTCCAGAGCCAAGGCTTTGTGTTTTCTGAGTTTCTGTTCGATAGGACGGTACATCGAAGAAATGTTGAAAGAAGGGGTCGTTAAACAGTGTCTGCTTACGACGGACGGTGACTTCGCCAATCGCTGAAATGTTCACCACTGCTGGGGTGACTTTTTCCAGCATGGGCGCAAGCGTGGGTAATGCCTGACCGTTGACTTGTGAAGGAAGCGTTGCATGACTGAGCGACGTGATGAGTAAGCCAGCGAGAATGGTGAATGTATAAAACAGACGTGAAGTGTAAGCGCGTACAGACATTGTGATCTCGTTCATATGGATAAGATAATGATAACAGACCCTGTACTTAGAGCAGGGTTCCGTTGTTAGACGGTTTCTCGCGGGTTATAAGCCAGCTCATTTTTCATGCGTTCATAGAGTTCACGGGCCTGACTGGAATTAGCAGGTGGCGTCATAATTTGCAGTGTTACGTACTGGTCACCTATTGATTTACCGGGAAGGCCTTTGCCTTTTAATCGTAGTTTGTTGCCAGACTGAGATCCTGCAGGGATGTTTAGCTGTACCGTCCCAGATAAAGTTGGCACGTTAAGTTTGGTGCCAAGTGCCGCTTCCCAGGGGGTGATTTTTAAATCGTAGGTAATGTCTTTACCTTCGGTTTGAAAACGACGGTGTGGTAAATGTTCAACCGTTAATGTGAGCGCATTACCGCTCCCTGTCGGTATACGTAACCGTTGTCCGTCTTGTGCACCTTTGGGAATGTTAATCGTCAAGGTGCGGTTGTTTAGACGTACCTGCCCATTGGTTTCATATACAGGCTCCTGTAGATTTAGCTGACGACGTGCGCCATTGAATGCTTCTTCAAGGCTGATTTGTACTGAGCCTGCATCTTGAACATGCGGCTGATGTTGTTGTGAATGAAATCCATGCCCACGATCGTCATGATTAAAACCGGCATGATCAAAACCACCAGAAAACAGGTTTTCAAAAAAGTCGCTAAATGAATGAGCTTGATGAGTACCATTGTTTTGACCATAAAAGTCCCATCCGGGTGGTGGATCAAAACTTTGTCCATTCTGCCAGTCAGCGCCGAGCGCATCATAGGCCTGACGCTTTTCAGTATCTTTTAAAACTTCATTGGCTTCATTGATGTCTTTAAACTTTTGTTCTGCATCAGTTTCTTTACTTACGTCGGGGTGATACTTACGCGCAAGACGTCGATAGGCTTTCTTAATGTCAGCCTGTGACGCATCGCGTTCTACGCCCAGTATCTTGTAATAATCTTTGTATTCCATAATGGCTTATCATGTTCTTCCAAAATGGGTGGTAGCCCCATCATCCTGACAATGGCTACCACCCGACACTCCCACCGTAAGGGGGATTGGGGGAGAAGAACCTGATTGAACAGTTAAGCGTTAACCTTTATTTTCTTTGGCAACACTTTTTCCTGCTTATTAATGACGACTTCAAGTACGCCATCTTTGCAATTAGCAGAAACACTTTCCTGGTCTGCAGTATCAGGTAGATTGAAACGACGATAGAAAGTACCGCGTACGCGTTCGACACGTTTATAACCATCTTTCGTTTCTTCATTATCAAACTTACGTTCACCACGAATGGTTAGCACGCCGTCTTCAAGTGATAGATCAATGTCTTCCGGCTTAATACCAGGAACATCGGCGTGAATAACATAGCTGTTATTTTCTTCCTTGATATCAACGGCTGGTGTCCAGTCGTAACCAGCAGCAGTTTCTTCGCGCTCATAGCGTGGCAGGAAGCTATCAAATAAACGATTCAGTTCACTGTTGCGAGTGGCTAAACGGTAAGGGTCATAGTTAATTAAGCTCATGTTCGTTCTCCATAAAAATGGTTTTTTATATCGGTGAGAACTAGATGGGGTTACTCAAATAACATTCAAGAGAAAAAACCTGACACAGGTCAAATTTGTGTGCGTTATCTATAAGCATAAAAAAACCGGCCAGTGGCCGGTTCTTCTAAAGCAATAATATTTAATGCTTAAGCAGCGATTGATGTTCGCATCTTTTTCATCGCAGCTGCTTCGATCTGGCGAATCCGCTCAGCGGATACGCCGTACTCATCGGCCAGCTCATGTAATGTTGCTTTGGTCTCACTTAACCAGCGACGTTGCAGGATGTCTTTACTGCGTTCGTCCAGACCCTGTAGTGCGTTCATGAGACTAGCCTGTTGCTGTGACTCCCAGTCACTGCTTTCCAGTGCCTGGGCTGGATCTAATGTTTCATGATCCTGTAAATGAGCGGCAGGTGCTTTCCATGCCTCTTCACTGTCTTCATTAACGGGTGCATCGAAAGCGGTGTCGTGAGCACTCAAACGACGTTCCATTTCCAGGACATGCTCTGGTTTAACACCGAGGTCGTTGGCGATGGTCTCAACTTCCTGATTGTTCATCCAGCCAAGACGCTTCTTTTTGCTGCGCAGGTTAAAGAACAGCTTACGCTGGGCCTTGGTTGTTGCAACTTTAACGATGCGCCAGTTTTTCAGGACGAATTCATGAATTTCTGCGCGAATCCAGTGAACCGCGAAGGAGACCAGACGTACACCAACCATAGGGTCGAAACGCTTAACCGCTTTCATCAGGCCAACATTACCTTCCTGGACCAGATCGTTTAACGCCAGGCCATAGCCTTTATAGCCACGGGCGATATGTACGACGAAACGTAAATGCGCCATGACAAGTTTACGAGCAGCATCCAGGTCGTCTTCATCATGGAAACGAACGGCCAGTTCATGCTCTTCTTCAGCGCTCAATACCGGAATTTTGTAGGCGGTATGGATGTACTGATCCATGCTGCCTGTCAGTGTTGGCATGGCTAATTCTGTTTTTGGACTCGTAACTAATGCAGTTGTCATAAAAAACCTCCCTAAACCCCTATATTCATTGGGTTTCCAAGTTAATTTTAGCACTCTTGTTTATAGAGTGCTAATGCGGGGATTGGTTCCATTTGCCTGATTATGTCTTCCGTAACCCAGGTTAAATCGGGAATCTCCCGCGAATTCATCATTTAGTGGGGATAATCTGGGCTGATTTCAAGGCTTTTTCGGTCTTTTCTTCTTATTTGCCCCTCTGATAGCAGCGGCAAAGGCGATATTTCCCCAGGTTTGTGCGCTATCAGCGGTTTCCAGCGCGTCTTCGGGTGCCTCGTAATAGGAGAGTGAGAATGGTTTGCCTTTTTTATAGTAGATGAATCGACTTAATCCCAGAGTTTCGAACTGACCCGCTGACTCGTCATCAGCCTTGAGATACAGGCAGCGATCAGCGACCAGGCCAAACATTAAGCCATCGAGGAAAATGCCGTGGCCACCGAACATGCGTTTGGCTGTTACAGGGCCAATAACCTGATATAAATCCAGCAGATAGTCGATGAACTCCTGATCCTGCTTAGGGCCTGTTGCCATGTATGAAATACGCGTCGCCGAAGATTATTTTTGTGTAGGGCAAGGCGCATTGAGCTCGGTGTACTCTGGTACATAAGCGAGATGCAACGCAGTTCTACGCAAAAATAATTTCGGCCCAGAGGGTTGCATATAAAATCGTTCCACTCGGCGTTTCTCCTCACTCATTTGGATATACCAAACTTCGTTCGTCGTGCCTTGATTGGATCGATTTTATATGCAACGACGTGCATTTCATACATGGTAACAGGCCCGTCTGGCATTACTCTGGTTCGATTTTATACAGATGCTGCGTAACTGCCGTCCATGCGCCCAGATAGCCCAGCAGTGATCCAAACAGGGTGATACCAATGACGACAAATACACCGGGGTAGATAGGTTCAAAGTCGCTGCTGTAAAGAGCGATGAGACGAGCAACAGGTTCGCTGAGCAACCACAGTGCAGAGTAGATCAGGATGCAGGAAAACACTCCCCCCATGAAGCCAAACCACATGCCATCGTAGAGAAATGGCCGACGGATAAAGGCATGAGTCGCACCGAAGAGCTTGGTGATGACAATTTCATCGCGACGGTTTTCTATTTCCAGTCGAATGGTATTACCAACAACCAGAATGACGGCTATCGCGAGCAGGGCCACGGCGACCAGCAGGCCTCGCTGGATAATTTCTATAATACCGTTGAGGCGTTTAATCCACTCCAGGTCTAATTGTGCTTGCTCGACCTGGGGCTGGTTGCTCAGGTCATTAACCAGGTCTGACAATGCGGCGGTATCCAGCTGACGGGTTGGAGAAGTTAATATGACCGGCGGCAGTGGATTATGTTCGATTTTGTCGAGGGCTTCTTCGAAGCCCGTCATCTGACGGAATTCGTCTAATGCACGGTCTCGGCTCATAAACTCGACATGCTGCAGCCGGGGGTCTTTTTGCAAATCCAGTGCAAACTCTTCAGCGGCCTGATCTGTCATGTTTTCCTGTAGATACAGTGTGACCTGAGTATCAGCATCCCAGTGGATACTCAGGGCAAGAACATTCTGAGTCAGCATGTATAACCCGCCGGGCAGCGCTAGTGCGATTGCCAGTACGGCGACGGTTAATAAACTGGAAAGTGGCTTTTTGACTAAACGCAGCAGACTTTCATTGAGGCAGCCAAAATGATGCGACCACCATGAGCGGAGTTGTGCAGCACGGGTAACATGCGTGGTAGCGGCTCTTGCGGCACGTTTAGCCATGACCACCTACGGCCGGTACGCCAGCTTCAATGAGTTTGCCCTGATGTAGAACCACCATCCGGCGCTGCATTTTTTTCGCTAGCTGGATGTCGTGTGTTGCGATCATTGCGGTGACCCCTACCGCGTTGAAATCTGCCAGCAGGTTCATGATTTCCTGAGATAGCTTTGGGTCGAGGTTGCCAGTCGGTTCGTCCGCAAGCAGGATGGGGGGTCGATTGACGACGGCACGGGCAATGCCTACACGCTGCTGCTCACCAGTAGATAATGTAATCGGGTCACGATCCTGTTTATTGAGCAGACCAACTTTATCAAGTGCAGCCTGAGCGCGTTTCCGACATTCTCGACGATCCATGCCGGATACTTCCAGTGGCAGCATGACGTTATTAATTACTGAACGATCAAATAGCAGGTGATGATCCTGAAAAACCATGCCGATATTGCGGCGTAATAAGGGAATATAGTGTTTCTTCATGCGCACAATATTCGCGCCATCGAGAATGATACTGCCCTCTGTGGGCCGCTCAAGAATTGGGATTAATTTTAGTAAGGTACTTTTCCCGGCACCAGAATGGCCGGTTAAAAAAATCAGTTCGCCACGGTCTATATTCAGTGTGACATTACGGAGTGCTTCATGGCCGTTGGTATAACGTTTTGAGACATTCTGGAATTGCAGCATCTTAGGGTAGACCCAGGGGTCTATTCGTCCTGCCCGCTATCTAACAATGCTTCAATAAAATCTGAGGCATTGAAGTCGCGCAGGTCATCGGCCTGTTCACCGACGCCAATATAGCGAAC